>JAYVWK010000161.1:0-3498 GCA_043786185.1 Burkholderiales bacterium | reverse complement strand
GAGATCAATTGACAAGGTGTTCATGGTGCAGCAACCCGCAACGGCCAGACAGAAGATACGCAGCAGATCGCATGGCGTGGCTTTGCCAAGCACCGGGCTGCCTTAAAATGTACGCTCCATGCCGCACCCCGTAACCGACCGCATCGCGCCCCTTTTGACCCCGCACGGGCAGCTGCTCGCCGTCGATGATGCCGAGGCGCCGCCGCTCCCCGCCGATCTGCGCGCACGTCTGGTCGCCGCCTTCGCGGATAGCGCCGGCCCTGGGCTGGTTCATCTGGGTGCCGCCGAAGTCGGCACCAGCCTGCCCGGCGCCTGGGCCTGGTGGCGCGACTTCGCGTCCCGCCATGTGACCGCCCTGTGCGCGCTGCCCGATACAGGCGAGATCGCCGTGCCGCCGCCGCACGAGTCGGTACTCGATGCCCTGATCGCCGCTGCGCCGCCGATGAGCGGTGCCGAATACCTGAGCCGCGACATCCTGCTGCATCTGTGGTCGGCCATCGATGCCAGCGTGCAGGCGCAACTGGCGGCCTCGCAAGAATCGCTGCCGGCCTTTCTCAAGGCACGCAACCCGGCCTGGAACCAGGTCGGCCGGGTGCATTTCAACCTGGCGGAAAACCGCAAGGATGCAGAGGCGCCGTTCGCCTTTCTCGCCACCTACGCCACCGGCTTAGCGGCGCATGGCCGCGCCCAACACCTACCGCTGTCACGCGCGCTGGAGGAATTCTCCGGCAGCCGCGATCGCGCGCGCCTGTTGTCGTTGTTGGCGCCGGTGCAGCGCGCGGCCGACACCTGCGACTGGCTCAAGGCGATGCTGGCCGATGGCGACATCTACCACCCGCTGCGCTGGAGCGGCGGCGACGCCTGGCGTTTTTTAGCCGAGGTGCCGGCGCTCAAGGCCGCCGGCATCATCGTGCGCATGCCCGGCACCTGGGCGGGTGGACGACCGTCGCGCCCCTCGATCGGTGCGACTGTCGGCAGCGCGCCGCCGTCGCTACTGGGGCAGGAAGCGCTGCTCGATTTCCGCATGGAATTGAGCCTCGATGGTGAAAGTTTGAGCGCGCAGGAAATCAAGAAGCTGCTGGCCGGCGCTGATGGCCTGCAACTCATCCGCGGGCGCTGGGTCGAGGTTGACGCCAGCCGCTTGCAGCGCATGCTGGCACGCTTCGAGGCGATCGGAAAGGCAGCAGCCGATGGCTTGCCGTTCGCCGAGGCCATGCGTCTGCTTGCCGGCGCGTCGCTCGAAGATGTGCCCGATGCGGCCGACGTTGATTGGTCGCAAGTGTCAGCCGGCCCCTGGCTGGCCGCTACGCTCACGGGCTTGCGCGAGCCTGAAGGCCTGGCGCGGGTGCACCCCGGGCCTGCGCTCAAGGCCAGCCTGCGCCCCTACCAGGAGGCCGGCGTGCGCTGGCTGTACCTCTTGCATCGCTTAGGTCTAGGGGCCTGCCTGGCCGACGACATGGGTCTGGGCAAGACCATCCAGGTGCTGGCCCTGCTGTTGGTGTTGAAAGCCGAGCGCGGGCAACGCAAGAGCGCGCCCTGCCTGCTGGTGGCACCGGCCTCGTTGCTCGCCAACTGGGCCGCCGAGGCCCTGCGCTTCGCACCAGGCCTGACACTGCTGGTGGCGCACCCGTCGGCACTGCCGGCGGCGGAAATGCGTGCGCTGGACGTGGCGCGGCTCTCCGCCTTCGACCTGGTGATCACAAGTTACGGCGCGCTGCTGCGCTCGGACGTGATTAACGAAATGCAATGGCAGGTCGCGGTGATCGACGAAGCGCAGGCGATCAAGAATCCCGCAGCCAAGCAGACGCGCCAGGTGAAGAAACTGAAGGCGGGTACGCGCATCGCACTGACCGGCACGCCGGTGGAAAACCGCCTCTCCGACCTGTGGTCGATCTTCGATTTCACCCATCCCGGCCTGCTCGGCTCGGGCAAGGTGTTCAGCGATTTTTCGAAGCGCTTGGCCGAGCGCGGCCAGTTCGGCCCCTTGCGCGCACTGGTGCGGCCCTACATCCTGCGCCGCCTCAAAAGCGACAAGACGGTCATCGCCGACCTGCCCGACAAGACCGAGGTCACCGCCTGGTGCCACCTCTCCCCGACCCAAGCGGCGCTCTACCAGCAGGCGGTCGAAAGCATGGCCGCCGAACTGGCAGACGCCGAAGGCATCGGCCGCCGCGGCCTGGTGCTCTCTTACCTGATGCGCTTCAAGCAGATCTGCAATCACCCCTCGCAATGGCTGGGCGACGCCGCATGGCGCCCTGCGGACAGCGGCAAGTTCGCGCGCTTGGCCGAGCTGGCCGAAGTGATAGCCGCGCGCCAGGAGAAACTGCTGGTGTTCACCCAGTTCCGCGAGACCACCGCGCCGCTGGCCGCCTTCCTGGGCACGGTGTTCGGCCGCGCCGGCTTAGTGCTCGACGGCAGCACCCCGGTCAAGACCCGGCGCCTGCGGGTCAGCCAATTTCAGGAAGATGAGTTGACACCGTTTTTCGTGCTCTCGCTCAAGGCCGGCGGCGCCGGCTTGAACCTAACGGCCGCCTCGCATGTGATCCACTTCGATCGCTGGTGGAACCCGGCGGTGGAAAACCAGGCCACCGATCGCGCCTATCGCATCGGCCAGAAGAAGAACGTGCTGGTGCACAAGTTCACCTGCCGCGGCACCATTGAAGACCGCATCGAACGCCTGATCGAATCGAAACAACAACTGGTGAAAGATGTGCTTGAATCCGAACCTGCGGTGTTGCTCACCGAAATGGGCGACCGCGAGCTGCTCGACCTGGTAAGACTGGACATCCGCAGCGCCACCGAAAGTTGATCGAGGGAGACAAGCGACATGAGTTTCTACGGATGGAAGCCCTACGTACCGGTGGCCAAGCGGCGTGCGCAGGCCGATAAAGCCGCGGCCAAAGCCGCCAAGGGCGGCGCCGCGCTGACGCCGGTGCGCGCCCAGGGCAACAAGCTTGCCAGCACTTTCTGGGGCCGCGCCTGGTGCGACAACCTGGAGCGCTACAGCGATTTTTCCAACCGCCTGCCGCGCGGCCGCGCCTACCTGCGCAATGGATCGGTCATCGATCTGAAAATCGAGGGCGGCGTGGTCAAGGCCAAGGTGGCGGGCTCCAGCCTTTACACCACCGTGGTCACGGTCGCCGCCGTGCCGGCGGACCATTGGCGCGAGTTAAGCCGCGAATGCGCGGGCTCGATCGATTCGATGGTTGAGTTGCTGCGCGGCCAGCTTTCGCAAGCGGTGATGGCACGCATCTGCAAGCCGGGCACCGGGCTGTTCCCCGCACCTAAAGAGATCAGCTTCGACTGCAGTTGCCCGGACTGGGCCTCGATGTGCAAGCACGTCGCCGCGGTGTTGTATGGGGTTGGCGTGCGCTTAGATGAACAGCCCGAACTGCTGTTTCGCCTGCGCAACGTGGATGCCGCCGACCTGGTGGCCCAGGCCGGCGCGGGCTTGACCCCGCAAAAACGCCCCGCCGCCGGTCGCGTGCTCGACGATGC
>JAYVWK010000160.1:0-2586 GCA_043786185.1 Burkholderiales bacterium | reverse complement strand
ACCGCCGCGATTTGTGCCGCGCCCAGCGTGCTGGCCAAGGCCGGATTGTTGAACGGCAAACAGGCCACTGCTTATCCCGGCGTGCTGGAAAGAATGCAGTTGCAAGACACTATCCTGAAAGACCAGGCCGTGGTAAGGGATGGCAAGGTGCTTACCTCGCGCGGGCCGGGCACGGCAATGGATTTTGCCCTGGAATTAATCGATGTTTTGGTCGGGAAGGAAAGGCGTAACCAGGTCGAGGCAGGCTTGCAGCGACCCGCACGATAATTAACCGAAATCAGCTACGAACTACGCCTGAATTTGTCGTAACGCCGTTGCAAGGCGGGGCGCAAAGCCGCCCCTGCGAACTTAAACCCCCGTCCCGCCCACCGTCAAGCCATCAATCCGCAACGTCGGCTGGCCCACGCCCACCGGCACGCTTTGGCCTTCCTTGCCGCAGGTGCCGACGCCGCTGTCGAGTTCTAAATCATTACCGACCATGGAGACGCGCGTGAGCACGTCGGGGCCGTTGCCGATGAGGGTGGCGCCTTTCACCGGGCGCGTGATTTTTCCGTTTTCGATCAGGTACGCCTCGCTGGCCGAGAACACGAACTTGCCTGATGTGATGTCCACCTGTCCGCCGCCGAAGTTGACGGCGTAAAGACCCTTTTCCACGGAGGCGATAATCTCTTCCGGTGCGTATTTTCCCGCGCGCATGTAGGTGTTGGTCATGCGCGGCATAGGCAGGTGCGCGTACGACTCGCGCCGCCCGTTGCCGGTCGGCGCCACGCCCATCAGGCCCGCGTTGAGCTTGTCCTGAATGTAGCCTTTGAGGATGCCATTTTCGATCAGCACCGTACACTGCGTGGGCGTGCCTTCATCGTCCACGTTGAGCGAGCCGCGCCGGTTCGCCAGCGTGCCGTCGTCCACCACCGTGCATTGCTCGGAAGCGACGCGCTCGCCGATGCGCCCGGCGAACGCCGAGCTACCCTTGCGGTTAAAGTCGCCTTCCAGACCGTGACCGATGGCCTCGTGCAATAAAATGCCGGGCCAGCCGGGGCCGAGCACCACCTGCATGGTGCCCGCAGGCGCCGCGACGGCGTCGAGATTGACCAGCGCCTGGCGCACCGCCTCGCGCGCGTAGCCGAGGCCGCGTTCGTCTTCGAGAAAGTGTTGATAACCGACGCGTCCACCGCCGCCTGCGCTGCCTTGTTCGCGTCGCCCGTCCTGTTCCACAATCACGCTCACATTCAGCCGCACCAGCGGACGCACGTCGGCGGCGAGCGTGCCGTCGCTACCCGCCACCAGTATTACATCGTGCTCGGCGGCGAGGCTCACAATCACCTGCTGCACGCGCGTGTCCTGCTTGCGTGCCTCCTTGTCCAGTGCTTCCATCAGAGTCACTTTTTCAGTTTCTGAAAGCGTGGCGACAGGATCCATCGGCAGGTAAAGCGCGCGACCGGCGCTGTTGCTCCAAGCCTGTAGATTCTTCTGCTGCCCGCTCCGCGCAATGGCGCGCGCAGCGTGCGCCGCCTGCGTCAGTGCGGGCAACACGATTTCATCCGAATAGGCGAAGCCGGTTTTCTCGCCGCTCACCGCGCGCACGCCAACACCCTGCTCGATGTTGTAGCTGCCGTCCTTGACGATGCCGTCTTCCAGCAGCCACGACTCGGAGCGGCTCAACTGAAAATAAAGCTCGGCGCTGTCGATGCCGGGCTGCATGAGCTGATCGAGTACGCGGGACAGTGCTCTGTCATCGAGCCCGCCGGGGGCCAGCAGGGCGTGGCGTGCAATGTCGAGGGTGTGCATGATTTAGATAGATATAGCCGGATGGGCCGGAATTAAAGGCCTATTGTACTGTTTTCTGGCCTGCCCCGTTGATTCTGTCAGCCTGTAGCCAGGCGATCATCTCCTCGCCCGGAATAGGCTGACAACTGTAATAACCTTGCGCCGTATCACAATTCAACGCACTGAGTGCGTGCCAGGTCTGTTGGGTCTCGACACCTTCGGCAATGACGCTGATGCCAAGATTATGCGCCAGTTCAATGGTGGAACGCACGATTACGGCACTGCCTGCATGGCTGCTCATTTCCAACACAAAGGATTTGTCAATTTTGACCGTATCCACCGGCAATTTCTGGAGATAGGCCAGCGAGGAATAACCGGTGCCGAAGTCATCAATGGAAAGATGAACGCCCATGCGCCCGATCTGGGTGAGCACCTCAAGTGCGCGATCGGGGTCGCGCATAATAGCGCTTTCCGTGATTTCCAGCACCAGCATGTCCGGGCTGGTTTGGTACTGATGCAGCAATGCAGCGATCAGCTTGGGCAGCGTCACATCCTGCAAATTGCGTGCGGACAGATTTACCGCCACGCTGATGACGTGGCCCAAGCGCCTCCACGCGACATGCTGTTGCAGTGCCTGCTCGATCACCCAAAGCGTAAGCGGTTTCATCAGCCCTGTTTGTTCAGCCTGGGGAATAAATTGATCGGGGTAGATCAGTCCGTGCTGCGGGTGTGCCCAACGCACCAGCGCCTCGACACCGATGATATTCCGGCTCTTGAAGCTGAGCTTCGGCTGATAATGGAGTACGAGCTGATTCTGTT
>JAYVWK010000159.1:0-5055 GCA_043786185.1 Burkholderiales bacterium | reverse complement strand
CGGTCAAGTCGCAGATCATCGAATGGTGGGGCCCGGTTGTCTGGGAGTATTACGCCGGCACCGAAGGCAATGGCATGACACTGGTGGAATCGAAAGACTGGCTGGCACATCCGGGCACGGTGGGCAAGGCCGTCATCGGCAAACTGAAAATCTGCGACGACAACGGAGCGGAGGCGCCAACCGGCACCGCCGGCACCGTGTATTTTGCCGACGGTCGCCCGTTCAACTATCACAATGATGTCGAGAAGACCTCTGACAGCCGCAACCGGCAGGGCTGGACCACGTTGGGGGACGTCGGCTATGCCGATGCCGAAGGCTTCCTTTTTCTCACCGATCGCAAGGCGCACATGATCATTTCCGGCGGGGTCAACATCTACCCGCAGGAAGCCGAGAACCTGTTGATCACCCATCCCAAAGTGCTCGATTGCGCGGTGATCGGCGTGCCCAACGAGGAATTCGGCGAGGAGGTCAAGGCGGTGGTGCAACCGCGCGATGCGCGCGACCTCGAAGGCCCGCGCGCACGCGAGCTTGAGGAAGAACTGATCGCCTTTTGCCGTGCCAGCCTGTCGCCGATCAAATGCCCGCGCTCAGTCGATTTCGCGACTGAATTGCCGCGCCATGCGACCGGCAAGCTGTACAAGCGCCTGCTGCGTGACCGCTATTGGGCAGGGCACGCGAGCAAGATCATCTGATCGGCGGGAGCTCAACATGTATCCGGGAAAGCATGCAAGCGAGAGCGCCGACAAGCCGGCCTTCATCATGGCCGTATCCGGCGAGAGCGTCACTTATGGCGAACTGGAGGCGCGCAGCAACCGCCTGGCGCACCTGTTGCGCGCGCATGGTCTTGCGCGTCTTGACCACTATGCGATCTTCATGGAGAACAACAGCCGCTATCTGGAGGCCTGCGGCGCCGGCGAACGCGCCGGCCTCTACTACACCTGCATCAATTCCTACCTGACAGCCGAGGAACTGGCTTACATCATCAACAACTGCGAGGCGAAGGTGTTGATCACCTCCAGCGCGCGACTTGCGGTGGCTCACGCGGCGCTGCGGGATTGCCCGAAGGTCGCGTTGAAAATCATGATTGATGGTCCTGCAACCACAGGCTTTGTCAGTCTCGCCGAAGCGGTGGCGCCATACCCGGCCGCGCCGATCACCGATGAATGTCTGGGCACGCCGATGCTGTATTCCTCCGGCACCACCGGTCGCCCGAAAGGCATCCTGCGCCCACTGCCGGAAAACCCGCCGTCGCAGCAATTGCCGCTGTTCGATTTCCTGCAAAAACTATGGCGCTACCGCGAAGGCATGGTCTATTTGTCCCCGGCACCGCTCTATCACTCGGCGCCGCAGGCCGCGGTGAACCTGGCGATCCGCCATGGCGCAACGGTGATCATCATGGAGCGCTTCGACCCCGAGCATTACCTGGCGCTGGTGGAAAAGCACAAGGTCACCCACACACAACTGGTGCCGACCATGTTCTCGCGCATGCTCAAATTGCCGGAAGCGGTGCGCAAGCGTTACGACCTGTCGTCGCTGCAAATCGCGATCCACGCCGCCGCGCCCTGCCCGGCGCAGGTGAAAGAGGCGATGATCGACTGGTGGGGGCCGATCATCCATGAGTACTACGGCGCCACCGAAGGCTTGGGCTTCACCGCCTGCGACAGCGTCGAATGGCTGGCGCATCGCGGCACGGTCGGGCGGGTGTTGCTGGGCGACCTGCATGTGCTGGACGATGCCATGCTGCCCTGCGCGGCTGGCGTGCCCGGCACCATCTGGTTCAAGACCGCCACGCCCTTTGTCTATTTCAACGACCCGGCACGGACTGCCGAGACCCGCTCGGCTGACGGCAGCATGAGCACGGTGGGCGATGTCGGCTATGTCGACGCTGACAACTTCCTCTATCTCACCGATCGCGCCAGTTTCATGATCATTTCCGGCGGGGTCAACATCTACCCGCAGGAATGCGAGAACCTGCTGATCACCCACCCCAAAGTGATGGATGCCGCCGTGTTCGGCGTGCCCAATGCCGATTTGGGTGAAGAGGTCAAGGCGGTGGTGCAGGTGGTGCCGGGCGTGATGCCGGGGCCGGCGCTGGCCGAAGAGTTGATCACTTTTTGCCGCGAGCACCTCGCATCACTCAAATGCCCGCGCTCAATCGACTTCGAAGCCGAGTTGCCGCGCCTGCCCACCGGCAAACTCTACAAGCGTGTGCTGCGCGACCGCTACTGGGCCGGGCACAAGACGCGCATCGTTTGAACCGCATGAGAGTTTCAGGGGGTCGGGCATGAAATGGAAAATCGGCGAGGTCACGGTCAGCAAGATCGTCGAACTCGAATTTACCGGCGGCACCCGCTTCATCCTGCCGCAGGCCACCCGCGAGGCGGTGCGCGACCTGCACTGGCTCAAGCCCCATTTCATGAACGATGACGGGCAACTGATCATGAGCGTGCATGCGCTGGTGGTGGAAACGCCATCGCGCCGCATTGTGGTCGACACCTGCATCGGCAACGACAAGAGCGGGCGCATGGCGCCGCACTGGAACAACATGCAGGGCCCGTTTCTGGCTGACCTGGCGGCTGCCGGTTTCACGCGGGAATCGATCGACACGGTGTTGTGCACCCACCTGCATGTCGACCACGTCGGCTGGAACACCATGCTGCTCAATGGCCAATGGGTGGCGACATTTCCGAATGCGCGCTACCTGATGGCGAAAACGGAATTCGACTACTGGCGTGCGGGGCCGCAAGGAGAGGGCCAGGCGCAGATCTTCGCCGACTCGGTGCAGCCGGTGTTCGATGCCGGCCTGGTCGATCTGGTCAGTACCGACCAGCGGATTTGCGACGAGGTGCGGCTGATTCCGACCCTCGGCCACACTCCGGGACACGTGAGTGTCGCCATCGAATCCGCCGGCATGCAGGCACTGATCACTGGCGACTTCGTGCACCACCCGTGCCAGATGGCACATCCTGAATGGGCCTCTTCCGCCGACTTCGACACCGATGCTTCCACTCGCACGCGCCACACCATGTTCGAAGCGCTGGCCGACCGGCCGACGCTTGTGATCGGCACACATTTTGCGGGCGCCACCGCGGGTCGGGTGGTGCGCGATGGCGAGGCCTGGCGATTTGTCGCCTGAACCGCATTTTCCTCGTAGCTTAGTATTGGGGTTCACCCGGCATCAAGCGGGCACAAAAAAAGGGCGACCCCATGTTATTGAAGCGCCATGCATTGCTGTTTGCCTTCTGCGCCACGGCGTTCGCCGCGGCTGCCCAAGGCCAGGCCTGGCCGGCCAAGGCGATACGCATCGTCGTCCCGTTCGCCGCCGGCGGCACCTCCGACATCCTGGCGCGTGCCATCGGCCCGAAACTCACCGAGGCCTGGGGTCAGCCGGTGGTGATCGAAACCCGCACCGGCGCCAACGGCAATGTTGGCGCCGACTTCGTGGCCAAGTCGGCACCCGACGGCTATACGCTGCTGCTGCTCGACGTGGGCGCCCTGTCGATCAACCCCAGCGTGTATCCGAACATGCCCTTCGATCCGGTTAGGGATTTCGCACCGGTCAGCATGATTTCGTATTCACCGCATGTGCTCGGAGTGCATCCCTCGCTGCCGGTGACAAGTGTCAGGGAACTTATCGACTTCGCAAAGGCCAATCCCGGCAAGCTCAATTTCGCCGTGTCGGGCACCGGCGGCGCGCCGCACCTGGCGGGCATCGAATTCGCACAACGCACCGGCATCAGCTGGGCCTACATTCCCTACAAGGGCGGCTCGGCCGCGGTGGCGGATGTCGCCGGCGGCCAGGCGAACGTGATCATGAACGGCATGCTGGCCACTTACCCGACGGTCAAGTCCGGACGCATCCGCGGCCTTGCAGTGGCCAGCGCGCAAAAAATGGCCTCGGCGCCGGAACTACCGACTTTGGCCGAAACGCTGCCGGGTTTCGAGACCGGCTCGTATCAGGGCATTCTGGCGCCCGCTGGCACACCGGCCGATGTCGTGGCGAAACTCAACACCGAGTTGGCGCGCATTCTAGCCACGGCGGACATGAAGGAGCGCCTGGCAAGCCAGGGCACCGAAGTCAGGAGCGGCCCGCCGACCGCGCTCGGCAACTTCATCGCCAGCGAGCGCACCCGCTGGGCCAAGGTGATCAAGGAGTCCGGCATCAAGTTCGACTGAACCCCAGGCACGCCGCCGCCAGCCCGCGATACACGCCTGACGGCCACATTCAACCGCCTGCGAACAGCGGGCAATTTTCCATGGCGCATTGACATGAAAACAGCAGTCACCGAAATGCTGGGCATCCAGTACCCGATCATCCAGGGCGGCATGCAGTGGGTCGGTTATGCCGAGTTGGCTTCGGCGGTCTCCAACGCCGGCGGTCTCGGCATCCTCACTGCCTTGACGCAACCAACCCCCGACGACCTGGCAGCCGAAATCAAACGCTGCCGCGGCATGACCGACAAGCCGTTCGGCGTGAACCTGACCATCCTGCCATCGATCAAGCCGCCGCCCTATGCGGAATACATGCAGGTGATTTTCGAATCGGGCATCAAGATCGTCGAGACCGCCGGCAACAACCCGCGCGACTTCGCGCCGAAATTCAAGCAGCACGGCATCACCGTGATCCATAAATGCACCTCTGTGCGCCATGCGCTGTCGGCCGAGCGCCACGGCGTCGACATCATTTCAATCGACGGCTACGAATGCGCCGGCCATCCGGGCGAAGACGACGTCACCAACCTGATCCTGATTCCGGCAGCGGTGCGCGCCTGCAAGATACCGGTGGTGGCCTCCGGCGGCATCGCCGACGGCTACCAACTGGCCGCCTGCCTGGCGCTGGGCGCACAGGGCATCAACATGGGCACCCGCTTCATGCTGACCGCCGAGGCGCCGATTCACGCCAGGGTCAAGGAGGCGCTGCTCAAGGGCACCGAACGCGATACCAACCTGATTTTCCGCACCATGCACAACACCTCGCGGGTGTTCAAGAACGCGGTGTCCGACGAGGTGGTGGCAATGGAGAAGAAGGGCGCGGCATTCGAGGAAGTGCGCCAC
>JAYVWK010000158.1:0-4294 GCA_043786185.1 Burkholderiales bacterium | reverse complement strand
CATCATCGTGCTGTCCTCGCGCCCGACCACCATCCAGGCAACGATCGAGGTGCCGTTCGCGCATCCGCGCAAGCTGTCCAGCGCCCCGGTGCAGGAATTACGTACGGCGATCCTGCGCGAGCTGGGGGTGGAGAACTACGGCGACTGAAGCCCAGGGTCAGCCCCCGGCGGGCCCGGTCACCCTCGTTGCCACGGCAGCATCGAGCCCCATGCGGTGGAACTGCGCAAACGGAGCGTCTATTCTCCGCACTGACCTGCCGCCGCAGCCCGCGGCCGCAGACGCAGACAAGGGAGTGTCGGCATGTTCGGATGCAAGAGCAGTGCGTGCAGCGTGGTGCTGGCCTTTGTGGCGGCAATATTGGTTTCCTCGCTTGGATCCTCCCGACTCGAAGCGGCGCCCGCCCGGGGCCCCGTCTTCGTCTGCCAGAACAGCGTGTGCATCCTGCACCCCGCGGCCTTCGACACCGACGGTGACGGTTTTTCCGACATCGACGAACGCCTGGCCGGCACCGACCCGCGCAATGCCAAAAGCCACCCGACCGTATTGAAGATGGTGCAGACTTGGCAGCGCGGTGTGCCAGGGCTGCGCGACCACAATTTCCGCGAAGTGATCGTGTTGCCGACGACCACGCCTGATGGCAGGCCGATCGGACGCAGCCCGGTGCCCGGGCTTCCCGGCCGCAAGGACGCGATCACCGCCCTGGGCCTGGACAACGCGTTCCTTTCCACGGGCGATGCCAGCAACGGGCTGCGGGTGATGCTGGACCTGCGCACCCCGACCAAGAGTGCGCCAGCTGGCATGCGGGTAAGCGGCATCGACGTGCGACTGATTTCCGATGACTCAGACCTCTATAGCGTGTCCCACTCCGAAGAGGGCGGCGAAGTGACGGAGTGGTTCGACAAGAAGACCGGCGAAAAGGTCGGCCAGGATACGACGGTGAAGGGTGAGGGCGAAGGCGCCTGCACCACCTACCAGAGCTGCAACAAGGACTCCTGCGTCAGCACCACGTCCTGCCCACGCGGGACGGTGATGACGGATCCGGACGCCGACCCGGGCATACCGCAGTCCGGGGCCGTGCTGGTCGCCACGCCCGAACAGATGAAGGCCTACGACCGCAAGCGCGGTACCAACACCACGTTCGGATCCACCGGCGTAACTCGCGATCCGTCGGCACTGCCACCGACCAACAGCAAGTCGCCGATCATCCTGATCAACCCCGATGACGACAGCATCTGGTTGTCGACCCAGCCGACCTCGGGCGTGCCGAGCAACTTCAATCGCTCCGGCGGCAATATCAATTGCGGGCGCCCGGACGGGCCGCAGCGCCCTGGGGGTTCGACCGGCTGCTGAATGGCGCGCTGAGTGCGCTGGAAGACCGAATCGCCGAACTGGAACGGGTACGTTCGGCTATCAAGCAGCAGGTGAAGACCTGCCCGATCCTGGCGGCGCTGTCGGAGGAGACGCAATGAGCGAAGCTTTGCACAAGGACCCGGTCTGCGGCATGACGGTGGACCCGGCCACGGCGCGCTTCCATGCGCAGCACGCGGGGCAGGAATTTCATTTCTGTTCGGAGCGTTGCCTGCACAAGTTCCAGGCCGAGCCGGAGCGTTACGCCAAGCTCGCCGAAGCGGCGCCGGCGCACGACCACGCACCGACACCGGCGCCACCCACTCCCGTGACCGCCGCAGCCGGCACGCAATACACCTGCCCCATGCACCCACAGATCGTGCGCGATGGCCCCGGCACCTGCCCAATCTGCGGCATGGCGCTGGAGCCGATGATGCCCAGCATCGAGAACGAAGCGAATCCGGAGCTGGAAGACTTCAGCCGGCGCTTCTGGTGGGCCTTGCCACTGTCGGTCATCGTGCTGGCGCTGGCGATGTTCGGGCACGGCTTGCCGATCGCTGCCGCCACCCGCAGCTGGATCGAGCTGGCACTGAGCGCGCCGGTGGTGCTCTGGGCCGGCGCGCCCTTCTTCGTACGCTGCTGGCAGTCGCTACGCAGCGGTAACTTGAACATGTGGACCCTGATCGGCATCGGTGTCGGCGCCGCCTTTGGCTACAGCCTGGCGGGCACGCTGATTCCCGACGCGTTTCCGGCCTCTTTCCACGAACACGGCCGCGTCGCGGTGTACTTCGAAGCGGCGGCGGTAATCATCTCGCTCACCCTGCTGGGCCAGATGCTGGAGCTGCGAGCGCGCTCGAAAACCTCGGCGGCGATCAAGGCCTTGCTCAAGCTGGCGCCGAAGACCGCGCGCCGCATCAGTGCCGATGGCAGCGAAGCCGATGTGCCGCTGGAGTCGGTGCAGGTCGGCGACAAGCTGCGCGTGCGCCCGGGCGAGAAACTGCCGGTGGACGGCGAAGTGCTCGAAGGCCGCTCGAGCGTGGACGAAAGCATGCTTACCGGCGAGTCCATGCCGGTGACCAAGAACGTTGGCGACAAGCTGATCGGCGCCACCCAGAACGGCACGGGCGCCTTGGTGATGCGCGCCACCCGGGTCGGCGCCGACAGCCTGCTCGCGCAGATCGTGCAGATGGTGGCGCAGGCGCAGCGTTCGCGCGCGCCGATGCAGCGCATGGCCGACAAGGTTTCGTTCTGGTTCGTGCTGGCGGTGCTGGCGGTGGCGGCAACGAGTTTCTTCGCCTGGGGCCTGTTCGGGCCCGAGCCGAGTTGGGTGTACGCGGTGTTGAACGCGGTGTCGGTGCTGATCATCGCCTGTCCTTGTGCGCTGGGACTGGCCACGCCGATGTCCATCATGGTCGCGACCGGGCGCGCGGCCTCGTTGGGCGTGCTGTTTCGCGATGCCGAGGCGATCGAAACCCTGCGCACTATCGACACCCTGATCGTGGACAAAACCGGCACGCTCACCGAAGGCCGCCCGCGCTTCGATGCCGCGGGTGCCGAGAGTGGATTCACCGAGACCGACGTGCTGCGCCTGGCCGCGTCACTTGACCAGGGCAGTGAACACCCGCTGGCCGCGGCGATCGTGGCCGAGGCGCGGGCGCGCGAATTGCCGTTGGCCAAGGCCGAGGACTTCGAGTCCGACACCGGTATTGGTGTGCGCGGCAAGGTCGACGGCAAGCGGCTGGCGCTGGGCAATGACGCCTTGATGTCTTCGATGGCGGTGGATCTGGCGCCACTGGCCGACACCATCAAGTCGCGCCGCGATGCGGGTGCGAGCGTCATGTTTCTGGCCGTGGACGGAAAGCTGGCCGGCTGGGTCAGCGTGGCCGATCCGATCAAGGCCAGCAGCCCCGCCGCCCTGCAGGAACTGCGCGACGCCGGCCTGGAGGTGATCATGGCGACCGGCGATGGCGAAGGCACCGCCCAGGCCGTGGGCCGCGCACTGGGCATCGCGCAAGTGCACGGGCAGATGCGCCCCGACGGCAAGCTCGCGCTGGTGCAGGAACTGAAAGCGCAAGGCAAGCGCGTGGCGATGGCTGGCGACGGCATCAATGACGCGCCGGCGCTGGCCGCCGCCGATGTCGGCATCGCCATGGGCACCGGCACCGATGTGGCCATGTCGAGCGCCCAGGTCACCCTGGTGAAAGGCGATTTGCGCGGCATCGCCCGCGCCCGCGCCGTGTCCGAGGCCACGGTGAAGAACATGCGCCAGAACCTGGGCTTCGCACTGCTCTACAACGCGCTCGGCGTGCCGCTCGCGGCGGGCGTGCTGTACCCGGTGTTCGGCCTGCTGCTGTCGCCGATGATCGCCGCCCTGGCCATGAGCCTGAGCTCGGTGTCGGTGGTGGCCAATGCCTTGCGCCTGCGTGCGGTTACGCCACACGCATAGGCCATGCCATCATTGCAGCCCTGCCATCTGGGGAGAGCGGCGATGAATCGGAAATTGCGCAGTGTCCATCGGGGCGCGGGCTTGGCCCTCGCCTTCGCCGTGAGTCTGATCGCGCTGATACCCAGCGCCTCGACCGCCTCCGCGCCGTCCGCGCAGTACGCCTTCAACACCGATGCCGGCGGCGTACTGCTGCACGGCTACGACGTGATGGGCTACTTCTACAAGAACAAGGCCCTGCCCGGCAGCAACCGCTTCAGCGCGAAGTGGGGCGGCGCCACCTACTGGTTCTCAAGCGCGCAATATCGCAGCTGGTTCAAGTCCGACCCGGACCGCTGGGTGCCCAAGTACGGCGGCTGGTGCGCGATGTCGCTCACCCGCGGCAAGAAGGTCGACGCCGACCCGAACTTTTTCGTGCGCCGCGAGACCGGCCTCTACGTTTTCGCCAACAACGAAGAAATGCAGGCTTGGCTGATGGATGAGGCCAAGCATGAGGCGCAGGC
>JAYVWK010000157.1:0-3736 GCA_043786185.1 Burkholderiales bacterium | reverse complement strand
GCGATCGAATTGACGAATGCCGGCTCGCGGGCCGCCTCGCGCACCGCCGCGGCGAGCGCATCGACCACGGCCGCGGGTGTCGCGCGCGGCGCGAACAAGCCGTACCAGGTCTCCGATTGCAGTTGCGGGAAACCGGCTTCCTCCACCGTCTGCACGCTGGGAAGCACCGGCGAGCGCTTCTTGCCGACTGTCGCTAAGATTTTGATCCGGCCCGACTTATGGTAGGGAAGTGCGGCGGTGAATCCGAACAGACCGGCGTTCAGGCTGCCACCGACCAGATCGGTGATCAATTGGCCGCCGCCCTTGTAGTTGACCACCACCATCGATGGCATGTCCTGTGCCAGCATTTGCAGTTGCAACTTCGCGGTGTTTTCGGTAGTGCCGAAAGAGCAGGGCGGCGCGGCGGCTTTGCAATGCTGCACCAGTTCGCCGAGCGTGTTTCCCGGTACCGACGTGTGGGTGGCGAGCACTCCCGCCTGCACCGCGTACACCGAGATCGGCGTCAACTGCGCTACCGGGTCGGTGCCCTTGAACCCGGGCAGGTGCCGGCTCAGGGTCAGCGCCGGGATCTGCACCAGAAGCGTATGGCCATCGGCCTTCGCGTCGACCACCTTGCGTGTGCCGATCAGGCCGTCCGCTCCCGGAAGATTCTCGACCAGCACGTTCTGGCCCCACTTCTGCTGCAGCTCGCGTCCGAGGTGCCGCACCATCGTATCGACCCCGCCGCCGGGGCTGTAGGGAACAACCAAGGTCACCGGGCGGTCCGGTTTCCAGGCGGGCTGTGCCGCTGCGGGAGTTAGGTACAGGAGTGTTGCGGCAGCCAGCAGCGCAAGGGCTGATATGGCGGCATGCGGGGCGCGCAGCGGATTCATCGGCGTCTCCTGCGGATCGGCAATTCGAATTGCCGGGTCGTCAACTGCAAAGCGAGCGCCCGGTCTTGGGTGTGGCGGCCGGTACGCGCCCGAAGCTTGCCCACGTGTGAGCGGCCGGGAAGTATACGTTTACATCGGAGGGCGCGGCCTTCTTGCATTCCGGCGTGGTCTTGCCGCTCGCCTTGGTCGACTCGACCACATGCGCATCAAGCCGAATGCCGGTGAACACCTTCGGCGATTGGGCCTTGGGGCGCCGGACGCGCGCTGTCGCCTTTGCCTTGTTTCACTCGGCGTCGGACCAGGGAATCGCATTACGGGCCACACGCAGTCAGTGCGATGCCTTTGAAGAGGTAGTCCCCAAAGATGCTGTTTATGCAAAAATGCTTTTATGCGAACCACATTAGACCTGCCTGATCCCCTGATGCGAGAACTCAAAGCGCGCGCGGCGCTGGAGGGTGTCAAGCTGAAGGATTACTTTGCCAAAATTGCGCAGAAAGCTTTGCAAGGCCCTGTCGCATTGGACCTCACCACGGGACGCAGCGCCGCGCCCGTATTTCACCGTGTAAAAGCGCAGCCGATGCCCGTCATGAGCAACGCGCAGTTGTATGCCGCACTGGACGCGCAAGATGCGAAAGGTCATGGCAAGCGCTAGCCGGTCTACTCGGGGCGATTTGCCCGATGTCAATGTCTGGCTTGCGTTGCTGAACCCGCAGCATTTTCATCACAACGAATCTGGCCTGGGGTGGCAGGTGAAGGGCGAGCTGCCCAATCTCGGCATGACTGGCGCCTCACGGGGCAAGCCACCTGGTGTCGCGCACGTCAAAGCCGTGCGCCCGGACCACGGTTCGTTGGTCCCGCAACCTGCCTACTTGGCCACCATCCCGGCGATCGCTTTCACCTCCAAGTATTCCTCAAAACCAAAGCGGCCCCACTCGCGCCCGTTGCCCGATTGTTTGTAGCCGCCGAAGGGCGCGGTACGTTCGTTGGGCACACCGTTGATATTGACATTGCCGGCGCGAATCCTGCGTGCAATGGCGCCGGCGTGTTCCACGGTCCCGCCCGACACGTAACCGGCCAGGCCGTAGGGTGTGTCGTTGGCGATGCGCACGGCCTCGTCTTCGTTTTCATAACCCAGGATGGTCAGCACCGGGCCGAACACTTCCTCGCGGGCGATGGCCATGTTGTTGGTCACGTTGGCAAAAATGGTGGGGCGCACGTAGTAGCCCTTGGTGCTGCCTTCGGGCCGCCCGGGGCCGCCGGCCACCAGGGTGGCGCCTTCGTCTACGCCGGTGTTGATCAAGGCCTGGATCTTGCCCCACTGGGTTTCGTTGACCACCGGCCCGATGCTGGTGTCGGCGGCGCGCGGGTCGCCGGCGCGGGTCTTGTCGGCCACCGCCTTGGCGATCGCGATCACCTCGGCCATGCGGGCCTGCGGCACCAGCATGCGGGTGGGCGCGTTGCACGACTGGCCGGAGTTCATGAACACGCTGCCGACACCCGCGGCCACGGCCTTGGGAAAGTCGGCGTCTTCGAGGATGATGTTGGGCGACTTGCCGCCCAGCTCCTGGCTGACGCGCTTGACGGTGGTGGCGGCTTTTTGCGCCACGTCGATGCCGGCGCGGGTGGAGCCGGTGAACGAGATCATGTCGATGCCGGGGTGCGCGCTCATCGCGCCGCCCACGTCCGGCCCCAAGCCGTTGACTAAGTTGAATACACCCTTGGGCACACCGGCCTCATGCAGGATCTCGGCAAAGATCAGGGCCGAACTTGGCGTGTATTCGGACGGCTTGAGGATCATGGTGCAACCTGCCGCCAATGCCGGCGCCACCTTGCAGGTCATCTGGTTCATCGGCCAGTTCCAGGGCGTGATCATGCCCACAACACCGATCGCCTCGCGTACCACCGTGGCCGAGCCGACCTGCTCCTCGAAGGCATAGTTCTTCAAAACGTCCAGCGTCGACAGGATGTGGCCCAAGCCGGCGCCGACCTGGAATTTCTCCGCAAAGCCCAAGGGCGCGCCCATCTCGTCCGAGATGGCGGCGCCCAGGTCCTTGGCGCGGGTCTTGTACACCTCGACGATGCGGGTCAAGAGCGCCACACGTTCCTCGCGCGAGGTTTGCGAGAAGGTCTCGAAAGCCGCGCGTGCGGCAACCACCGCACGGTCCACATCGGCCGCGGAACCCAGCGCGATGTCGTACAGCACCTGCTCATTGGCCGGGTTGATCACGGAGCGGGTCTTCGGGGTGACCGGGTCGACCCAGTTGCCGTCAATGTAGAACTTCAAACGCTGAACCATGGGAGTGCCTTTCTTTGGGGATGACAATCAGTCGACACCGGCGAGAGGTCGCCGCCGATCGAATTTTGACCACCTGTGCCGAACCGAATTCTGACCAGGGGACGGAAGCCGTTCTGTGAAGGACGGCTGCAGACAAGTGTAGAGGTTTTCGGATTGTCGGGCCTGCGGTGTCTTGCCTTTGGGGTTCCGGGGCGGGAATCCGCGCAGGGCGCGGGGCGAAGTCCGGCGCCGGTTGCCGTTGTCAGTCGATGCCGATGCCGGCCTGTTTGACGAATGCCGCCCAGCGCACGGTCTCGGCACGCACCAGGGCGCCAAATTCCTGCGCCGATGCGTCGGCCACCTCGATTCCCAGATTCTCGAAGAACAGGCGCATGTCGGATGCTGCGAGCACCTCGCGCAGTGCGCGATTGAGTTGCAGGATGATCGCCGGCGGCGTGCCCGCCGGTGCCGCGAGGCCGGTCCAGCTTTGTACTTCGACCCCGGCCACGCCGGCCTCCGCCATCGTCGGCAGGTCCGGCAGCGCCGCAATGCGTTGTGGCGCGGCGACCGCGAGCGCGCGCAGGCGACC
>JAYVWK010000156.1:0-3972 GCA_043786185.1 Burkholderiales bacterium | reverse complement strand
CGTCTGTGGAGCGTAGCGGAACAGGCGCCTCCTCCACCGCGCGCGGATATTTGTCCACGATCAGCGCGCCGCCACCGACACCCGTTCGATACACCAGCGCCGGCGTGCGGTTGCCCAGCGCCTGGTGCGGACGCTCCTCGTTGTACAGCGCGAAATACTGCGCCAGGCCAATCGTCAGTTCCCCCACCGTGGCATAACCCTTCGGATAGACGTCCTCATACTTGACGTTGCGCCACAGCCGTTCAACAAAAATGTTGTCGAACACCCGCCCCCGTCCGTCCATGCTGATGGCAACCCCATGCCGTTTGAGCAGCCCCGTGAACGCGCTGCTGGTGAACTGTGAGCCCTGGTCACTGTTGAAGATTTCCGGCTTGCCGTGCTTGCGCAAGGCGTCCTCCAGGCAATCCACAAAAAATCCCGCTTCCATGCTGTTGCTGATTCGCCAGCTAAGCACGCACCGCGAGGTCCAGTCGATGATCGCAACCAAGTAGACAAAGCCGCGTGCCAGCCGGATGTAGGTGATGTCGGTGCTCCAAACCTGATTCGGCCTGACTACCGCCACCCCGCGCAGCAGATACTCGTAGATCGGGTGCTTGCGGCTGGTGTTGGGCCCCGGCGCCATCCTTGGCCAGCCCCATCTGCCGCATCAGGCGCTGCACCCGCTTGCGATTGACGCAGTGCCCCTCGCGGCCCAGGTAGACCACCATCCGGCGGCTGCCGTAGAACGGGTGCCGGGTGTATTCCCGGTCGATCAATCCGATCAGATGCAAGTCGCCCTGATCGATCACTGCCGGCTTCCTGCGCGCGTAGACCGTGGCCCGCGATATCCCTGCCAGCGCGCATTGCCGGGTCACCGGTAACTTCATCGCCAGCGTCGCCGCCACCGCCGCCACCCCTGTCGCCCCGCCTTCTTCTGTTTCGATCCAGCCGTGCCTGGTCATGACAGGCTGATCCCAGACTTTTTTTTGAGCCAATCAAGCTCGACCTTGAGCCTCCCGATCTCGCTGTACAGCCGTTCCGGCTCCTTGTGCTCCGCCATCGGCTGCGGGCCTCGCTTGCCTTCAAACAGCGTCCTTGCCTGCTCTTGTATCGCCTTCTTCCACAACCCAACTTGCACCGGATGAACCCCATGGGCTTGACCAATTTCGTTGATCGTCTTCATCCCTCGCAACGCATCAAGACCTACCTTGGCCTTGAACTCTGGCGTATGTACCTTGCGCTTCTTCGCTTCAGTCATTTCTTTTCGCTTTCATGATCAGCGCACAGCTTAAACCGTTGTCCTGAAATCCGGATCCACTTTAGTCGCCGTAGCGAGTGTCAGGCTCGCTATCCGGATGAATGATTTAAAGTTTTCAAAAAAATGATAATATGAATCATTAATCCGACAGCCATCGAGAAAGCGCAGATGACCACCAGCAAACATCGGGTTGCCGAGAGCGGCGCGGTGTACACGCTCACCGGCACGCCCGGCGAAATCGGCAAGCAGCTGGCCCGCTCCGGCGCCCAGGAAGCGATCGCGCTGACCTTTGCGCACCAGGATGCGGCTGTGGCGCAGGCCATCGCCGAAGCTCTCGGAAGCCTGGCGCCGCTGGTGGCCGATGTGGTGCGGCGGCGTCAGAAAGAGGGATTCACGCGCATCGTCGAGGCCCTGGTGCCGGCGATGTCGCCACCGCGCCAAATGCTGATCGAAGCGCGGATGGCGGCGCAAGCGCGAAGCGCGGTGCTGGCCAGCGGCGAATGGCTGACGGCCGCCCAAGTCGCGCACTTGGCCGGCTTTTCCACAACCAACCCGCGTGCCCAGCCGAACCGCTGGAAAAAGGATGGCCAGATTTTCGCGATTCGCCATCAAGGCAGCGACTATTTCCCGGCCTGGGCGCTGGATGCCGGCGTCAATTATCGGCCGCGCCGCGGTCTGGCCCCGGTGTTGAGCGCTTTTGGCGACAGCAAGGATGGCTGGGGACTGGCCTACTGGTTCAGCGCGGTCAACAGCATGCTTGGCGGCGTGCGACCGCAGGAACTGCTTGGCGTCGCGCCCGGGCGTGTGCTGGCCGCGGCGCTTGACGAAATGGCCGAAGTCGCCCATGCCTGATGCGCAGCGGCGGCCCAGGGTCGCTGCGGCGCTGGCAAGCGGGCTTGATTTGGCGGAGCCACCGGCGACGCTGCATGTCACGCCGTTTGTCTGGCCGGCGGGGCGGCCGATTCACCGCATTCATCTGACCCGCTTCGCAGCCGCTGCGTTCAATCCGGGCGTCAGGGGCAACGCCCGGTTCAGTCCAATCAGCAACGCGCACGGCCACCCGATTCCCACGTTATACGGCGGCAGTGACTTTGACTGCGCGGCGATGGAAACCGTGTTCCACGATGTGCCGTTCGCGCCCGGCTTCAAGAGCTACGACAAGCGCAAGCTGCTTGGGCAAACCCATTCGGTGCTGGTGCCCGCCGCCGCGCTGACGCTGGCTGACCTGTGCAACGTGGCGCTGCGCAAACTGGGCGTGCCGCGCGCTCGCTTGATCGACACCGAGAAAGACGCTTATCCGGCGACGCGCAAGTGGGCGGCGGCGATCCACCGGCGAAATCCACATCTGCAAGGGATGGTGTGGGTGTCGCGGCAGGACGATCGCGCGCGGGCGCTGGTGTTGTTCGGCGACCGTGTGCGTGCCGGCCTGTTGGTGGCGCAGAACACGAGCCGTGACTTTGTGGACGGCGCCGATGCCATGCAGGAACTGTTGATGTTGGCGGATTTGATCGGCGTGTCGGTGGTCGCCGGGCGCGGTTGAGGATCGCGGGCAAGGGTCGGATGATCGCCGCGATTGAGTTCGCCCGCAAGGCGCCACAATTGACCCCCCGCATGTCATCATCAGGCGCGAGCATACGACTGTGTGCATGAGCGAATCGGGAGCGTGAAGCATGCTGGTGCGGGCGCTGTTGCGGTGTGCGGGTTTGCTGGCTTGCCTGGGGATTGGTCCGGGACAGGCGGCGACGGTCGAGCGTTTTTCGCCGCAGGGCGAGGTGCGCGCGGTACGCCAGGTGGCGGTGCGCTTCTCCGAAGAGGTGGTTCGGTTCGGCGACTCGAAGGCGGCGACGCCGTTCGCCATCGACTGTGCGGAGGCGGGTCAGGGCCGCTGGCTCGACGCGCGCAACTGGGTGTTCGATTTCAGTCGCGATCTCGCACCGGGCATACGCTGTTCATTCAAGCTGAAGGCGGAGCAGCGTGCCCTGTCAGGGGCGACGTTTTCCGGCACGACCGAGTTCGGCTTTTCCACCGGCGGGCCGGCGGTGCTGCAGACCCAGCCGTATACCGGCGCCACCAATATCGACGAGGAGCAGGCCTTCATCCTGCGCCTGAACGGCGCTGCGTACATGCCCAGCGTGCTGGAGGGTGCCTGGTGCGTGGCCGAAGGGATGGGCGAGCGGATTCCGGTGGCGATCATCGGCGGTGCCGAACGGGCGCAGTTTTTCAAGGCCTTGAAGCGCGAGCGCGACGCCGACAACGACAAACTGTTGTTGCTCAAGTGCCGGCAGCGACTGCCGGCGGGGGCCAACCTCACCCTGGTATGGGGTCGCGGCATCGCCTCGAACGCGGCGGCGGCCGCCAATCGGATGCCGACCACGCTGGATCAGCCGCTCAAGTTCCGCGTGCGGCCGGAGTTCAAGCTCAGTTTCAGTTGCGCGCGCGACAACGCCAACGCGCCGTGCTCGCCGTATCAGGCGATGAGTGTGGAGTTTTCGGCCAGCGTCGCGCGTGCTGTGGCCGACGCCATCCGCCTGAAGACCGCGGATGGTGAACGCAAGCCGTTCTGGACCCAGGACGAGCAGGACGCGGCGGTGAATCGCGTCACCTTCAAGGGGCCGTTCGCCGAGAATGCCGAACTCTCCATCAGCCTGCCGGCGAAGTTCAGCGACGATACCGGGCGCGCGCCGGTGAACGCATCGGCGTATCCGCTCAAGACACGCACCGGGGAGGGCTCGCCG
>JAYVWK010000155.1:0-8357 GCA_043786185.1 Burkholderiales bacterium | reverse complement strand
GCGATCCCCAGGATGGAACAGGCGTTCAGGAGCGGTGAAGGCGTGGGATGGCACGAACACGACGCCGCGCTGTTTCACGGCACCGAGCGGTTCTTTCGACCGGGGTACGCCGCCAACCTGGTTTCAGCCTGGATCCCCGCGCTCGAGGGCGCCGAAGCGAAGCTCAAGGCGGGGGCGCGGGTCGCCGATGTCGGCTGCGGCCACGGCGCCTCGACGGTGATCATGGCCCAGGCATTTCCGCATTCGACATTCACAGGCTTCGACTACCACGCGCCATCCATCGAGGTGGCGCGCCAGGCGGCGGCGCGCGCCGGCGTCGCCGAGCGCACCCGCTTCGAGGTCGCCTCGGCCAAGGACTTTCCCGGCACAGGCTACGACCTGGTCACGGTGTTCGATTGCCTGCACGACATGGGCGACCCGGTCGGTGCCGCCGCCCACGTGCGCCAGAGCCTGGCCGCGGATGGCTCCTGGATGATCGTCGAGCCGTTCGCCAACGATGCCCTCGAAGACAACCTCAATCCGGTCGGCCGGGTGTTTTATTCCGCCTCCACCTGCATTTGCACGCCGGCTTCGCGCTCGCAGGAGGTGGGGCTGTGCCTGGGTGCGCAGGCGGGCGAAGGGCGCGTGCGCCAGGTCGTCACGCGCGGCGGCTTCACGCGCTTTCGGCGCGCGGCACAAACGCCTTTCAACCTGATCTACGACGCGCGGCCGTAGCGCATCTCCGCAACCTGCGCCAAGTGCCAGGATTCAAATCGCCCGTCAGGACGAGATGACCTTGACCAGCTGCTCGTCATTGATCACCGGGAATACCTCGATGGTCATCAGGTCGTTCCAGCGATACGACCAGAGCGCCATCGCCACCGGGTCATCGGACTCGCAGATCGAATACCCCCGGCACTGGCCGACATCGTGCCAGCGCGACAGCAGCTTCACGCCTGCCGGTGGGGCCCCCCCGGTTGCCACGAATCGTGCAACTTCTGCTGCCCTGTTTTCCGGGCGAAACGTATAGAGAGCGTCATGTAAATCATGTTGTCCTCTGAAGGATGATGGTGGTCGGGGTGAAAAGCTCAGCCCATTTGAGGCTACGCCAATTCGGACATTTCCGATAGCCGTACAGTGGCGCGCCGCAACAATCTGGCCAAGCCATCGCCGTCCGCTCTTGTTGCGCGGGGCAAGCCGGTGCCGGGCGCGGCATTCGAGTGCCGGTCATTCAGACCGGATGCCCTGCTCCTTGATGATCTTTCCCCAGCGCGCATCGTCGCTTGCGATCAGCGTGTTCAATTCCTCTGCCGCGCCGCTCAGCATTTCATTGCCGCCGCGCACCACTTCCTGCTGGATCAGGGCCGGGTCCTTCAGCGCTTCGCGCAGCGCCGCATTGAGCTTGGCCACGATGCCGGGCGGCACACCGGCCGGGCCGAACAATCCCACCCAGCCCTGCGAATCGAAGCCCGGCACGCCCTGCTCGGCCAAGGTCGGCACAGCCGGCAAGGCCTGCGAACGCTTGAGCGAGGTGACGCCGATCGGCGTTACCCGCTTGTCGCGGACGAACACTGCGCCGCTGGATACCCCGGAGAACATCAGCGCAACCCGCCCGGCGATCACGTCCGGCGCCGCCAGCGCGGCGCCGCGGTAGGGCACGTGCAGGATGTCCAGTTTCAGGATGCTCTTCAAGTACTCGCCAGTCAGGTTGTGCATGCTGGCCGGCCCCGCGTTGGCGTAGCTCAACGAACCTGGCTTGCCTTGTGCCACCCGGATCAGGTCCTGCAGATTGGCGATGCCGCTGGCGTTGGAAGCCACCAGGATCAGCGGCAGCTTGGCGACGCTGCCGATCGGCGTGAACGACTTGTAGGGATCGAAGCTCATCGCCTTCAGATGCGGCGAAACCGTCAGCGGGCCGGAATCGACAAGGCCTATGCTGTAGCCATCCGCTTCGGCTCGGGCCAGCATCTCGGCGGCCAGCAACTGCCCGGCGCCCGGGCGGTTCTCCACGATCAGTTGCTGCCCCAGTGCCTTGCCCATCGCCGGCACCAGGGCGCGCGCCAGTGCGTCGACGGCCCCTCCTGGCGGAAAACCGATGATCAGGCGAATCGAGCGTGTCGGCCAGGCATCTTGCGCAATGGCGGCCTGCGCCAGCATTGGCACGAGCAGTGCAAGCAGGATTGCGCGAATTGGGCTTTTCATCTGGATGTCCGATCTTCGGGAATGCCGGTCCTGCCTACAGGTGGCCGCATACGCCGGGTGCGTTTCAGCGGCGAACAGAAAGCGGGAGCGCAGCCGGTCGCCAATGTAAACCATTCGAGGCGCAGCGCATTCGACCCTGGATGCAGCAGGCGTTGGCCTGTCTACCCGATCACCCGTTCGGTGCGCACGAGGATCGAGTTGGCCACCGACCGCCGTTTTCAGTTTGATTGCGGCCGAGTCCCTCAAATGTGGTCACCAGACCGGCTGCATGCCCGTTGCAGACAACCGAAAGGCAACCGAGAGGCTTGACGCCAGTAATTCTGGTAGCTACATTATTGTGTGCCGATCGACTTTGACCCGGCCAAAAACAAGCGCAACCGCGCTCGGCACGGTTTGTCATTGGCGTTCGCTGGAAAGTTGATCTGGGACGAGGCACTCGTCTGGGTCGACAGCAGGTACGAATACGACGAGATCAGGATGGTCGGGCTGGTGCCGGAAGGCAACACGCTCTACTACGTGGCTTTTGTGCACCGCAATGAAGTTCGAAGAGTGATCTCGCTACGCTATGCCGAACGCAAGGAGATTGAGCACTATGCCCAAAACTACCCCTAGGCGCGTCATTCGTATGCCTTCCGTGGAAGAGAATGCGAGAATTCTCGCAGCGGCCAAGTCCGATCCGGACGCGCAGTCCTTGACCAAGAAGCAACTGGCCGCCATGGTGCCGTTAAGCTCCGTACGTGGGCGGCCAAAGTCCGAGAACAAGAAACTGCTGGTGTCCGTGCGTTACAGCCCGGAAGTCATCGCGTACTTCCGCAGCACCGGCGACGGGTGGCAAGGGCGGATGGACGGCGTGTTGAGTGCGTATGTCAGCAAGCGGGCGTCAAGGGACTGAAGGCAAACGTGTTGTGCCCACGGTTGCGGCAACCAGGAGGAATCGAGTGACTCGTCGCCAAACCCTTTACGCCACGCTCTGCAGCGTTGCGCTCATCAGCTTGCCTCATGCACCGCCAGCCCGCGCACAGGCAAGCGGCCTGCCGCGCATCGGCGTGCTCGATCCCTCGCCAACCGATACCTCGGTCGCGCGCCTGCAGGGGCTGCGTGCCGGTCTCAAGAGCCGCGGGCTGGAAGAAGGCCGTCATTACCTGATCGAATACCGATCCGCCGAAGGCAAGTTCGAGCGCCTGCCGGCGCTGGCGGTCGAGCTGGTGAAGCTGCCGGTCAGGGTGCTGGTGGCGATCAATACGCCCGGCGTGCACGCGGCGCGCGCGGCCACCAGCCGCATCCCGATCGTGATGGCCTTTGTAGGCGACCCGGTCGGCACCGGCCTTGTCAAATCACTGGCCAAACCGGGCGCCAATATCACCGGGCTCACCAATGCCCGCATCGAACTGTTGCCCAAGCGCCTCGAATACCTGCACGACGCGGTGCCGGCGCTGCGCCGCCTCGCCGTGCTGGCCAACCCGGACGACCAGAACATGGCATTCCAGGTGTCCGAGTTGCGCGCCGCCGCCGGCCAACGCGGCATCGAATTGCGCATCTTCGAAGCGAGCAATGCGGCGCAAGTCGACACCGCGCTGGCACAGATGGTGGCGTGGAAGCCGCAGGCGGTGCTGCCATTGCCCAACCCGCTGCGCTACTCCGAACGCCTGATTCAATGGGCGGCGGAGCGCCGCCTGCCGGTCATGTATGCCTACAACGCCGACACCCCGGCCGGCGGTCTGATGGCGTATGACGCCGATCTGTCCGACCACTACCAGCGCGTCGGGCTGTATGTCGACAAGCTGCTCAACGGGGCCGACCCGGCAACGCTGCCGGTCGAGCGCCCGACCCGCTTCGAGCTCACGCTCAACTTGAAGACCGCCGCCGCGCTCGGGCTGAAGTTTCCACACGCGTTGCTCGTGCGTGCCGACCGGGTGATCGAATGAGCGCCGCCTGGTTGCGGGCGAACTGACAGCGGCGGGATCGTCCACACGCTGGAGCGGCCGCTCAGTCGGGATGGCGCGCCGCAGCCATCCGGCTGGTTACTCGATGACCCGGGTTGCCATGATCTCGATTGAGTGCGGGATGGCAAGGCCCAGGGCTCTGGCGGTGGTGGCATTGACCACCAGATCGAGCGTAGTCGGTTGCTCCATCGGCAGGTCACCCGGCTTCGCGCCCTTGAGTATTTTTTCCACGAATCGCGCGCAAGGCCCGGATTCCGGCCCTCTACGGCGCCGCCGAATTCGCGCAGGCGGGCGGCCTCATGTCATACGGCCTGAGCTACCAGGACATGTTCCGGCGCGGCGCCTACTATGTCGACCGCATCGTCAAGGGCGCAAAGCCTGGCGATCTGCCGGTCGAACAGCCGACACGTTTCGAGTTTGTGTGGAACGACATCACCGCCAAGGGAATCGGCGTCGCGCCCTCGCATTCCGTCCTGCTGCGTGCCGATCGGGTGATCGAATAGCCGGCGCGCGAACATCGGCTTGCGCGAGCAATGTCGCCCCGCGTTGCGATGGAGTCCTTCTTTCCGGGCCTGCAAGCCAAAGCTGCCATGGCACATTCCGCCAGGCGAAGGTTCGCGCCCGTCACTCGATCAGCCTGGTCGCCCGCAGAAAAGTCGCTTGCGGGATTTTCAGGCCCAGCGTCGTGGCGGTCCGCAGGTTGACGACCATGTCGAACCGGGTGGGTTGTTCGATCGGCAGCTCGCCCGGCTTCGCGCCCTTGAATATCTTGTCGACGTAAGCTGCGGCGCGGCGAAACAGCACCGAAAAATCCGGCCCGTATCCCAGCAGGCCGCCGGCGTTGGCGAACGCGGTGTCGCCGATCGCGGCGATGCGCCGTCGTACCGCGATGCCCGCCACCAAGCTGGCATTGGCGGTGAGCATCGGGTCGCTCTGCACGCCGATGGCGGTGACTCCCTGCTTTTTCATCTGTGCGAAAACGTCTTCAAACTCCTCCGCTCCGCGCGCCTCGAATGCCTGCAGTTCCACCTTGCGCGCCCGCGCGGTCACGCCCATCTCCTGCAAGGCTGCCCGCGCTATCGAGGAGGTGTCGGGGTTGGAGAGAAATCCGTAGCGTTGCATTTTTGGCAGCACCTCTTTAAGCAGTTCAATCCCTTTCGCGGCCAGTTGCGGGCTGAAGATGGTCGAACCGGTGATGTTGCCACCCGGCCGGGCGAGGCTGGTAACCACGCCAGTCGCCACCGCATCACCCTGCGCCGCGATGATGATGGGAATGGTCATGGTGGCCTGCTTTGCGGCAAGCACCCCCGGCGTGCTGTGGGTCACGATCAGTGCCACGTTGAGGCGCACCAGCTCGGCTGCGAGTTCGGCAAGCCGCGCATACCTGCTTTCGGCCCAGCGAAACTCGATGACAAGGTTCTTGCCTTCGACGTAGCCAAGCTCACGCAGACCGGCGCGCAATGCCTCCAGCCTGTTTCCGAGACCCGCAGCCGAGGTCGCGCCGAGAAACCCGATGCGGTGCATGCCGGGGGCCGGTTGTTGCGCGAACGATCGCAGCGGCACCGCCAGCGCGCCCACACCAAGTGCAAGCAGGAGTTTGCGGCGTGGTCTCAATTGGCCCTCCTCGATCAAAGCGCCAATTATGCGCGCGCCGGTCGGCGCGAAAGTGCCCGCGCTTTCCAAGCGGTTTCGACCGCAACAAACGCCAGGGAGCATCCGCGTCACGCGGCAACCGTAATGCCCGCCACATGCGCGCGGCGCGCCGGTTTTACAGTGATCTCAACCTGCTGGTCGAGCGACACCAGCGCCTGCATCAGGCGTTCAAGCGAAATATTCTGGAGTTTGTAGCGGGCCACCTGCGATACCTTGGGCTGTGTCATGCCGGTGATCGCGGCGGCCCCGGTCTGACTGAGCCCTCGGCTCTGGATAAGTTCGTTGAGCTTGACGGCAAGGATGGCCTTTGCGGACAGTTCTTCCGCGTCGTCGAACCCAAGGTCGATCAGCACATTGTCGGTGCCCTTGAGTTTGTCTTTGCGTCGCATCATCACCTCCCGCTCAACCCATGTCGGGCAAGCACAGTCTTCAACCGCTTCTCGATCAAGTTCACATCCGGCTGCGGCGTGCTGATGCCGGACTTCGACTTCTTCTGAAACGCATGCAGCACATGGATCGCATTTCCGATGCGCACCGTGTAGACCGCGCGAAAGGTGTCGCCCCGGTGATCTTCCACCAACTCGTAGACAGCGGAACCAAGACCCTTCCATGGCTTCGACGAATCGGGCATTCGACCCAACTGCACCACGAAGAGCGCAACACCCATGTCCTTCTGGACCGGAATGGGGAACTCCTTGAAATCCTTCTTCGAGGAACCCTCCCAGAACAACGGTTTGCGCATCTCAGTCATGAATTATATCCGTTCGTATCTAGCTTGCATGCAACGCCCATCGCGGTGCCTCGATATTTGCGTATCGGGTTCACGACCCCGAGCGCTACGGCGTAGTCGAGTTCGACAGTCAATGGCGCGCTCTCTCGGTCGAGGAAAAGCCGAACTGACAGCGGCCGGATCGTCCACACGCAGGAGCGGCCGCTCAGTCGGGATGGCGCGCGCCGCAGGCATCCGGCTGCTTACTCGATCACCCTGGTTGCCATGATCTCGATTGCGTGCGGGATGGCAAGGCCCAGGGCTCTGGCGGTGATGGCATTGACCACCAGGTCGAGCGTGGTCGGTTGCTCCATCGGCAGGTCACCCGGCTTCGCGCCCTTGAGTATTTTGTCCACAAAAGTGGCGGCGCGGCGGTAGTTCGCCACAGCGTCGGCGCCGTAACTGAGCAGGGCGCCGGCGTCGGCGAAAGGGGTGTTCGGCCCGATCATCGGCCAGCGACGTGCCAGCGCGAGCGTCACGATGCGCCGCCGCTCGCCGCTGAACAGCGGGCTGGCGAACACCACCAGCGCCTGCACCCCTTCCTTGGCCAGGTGCGCCATCGCTGGTTCGATCTCGTCTGCGCGCGCGGCTTCGGCAAAACGCGCCTCGATGGCGCGTTTCGCTACCGAGCGCTCCGCGCCCTTCATCATCAGGGCGAGATTGACGTTGCGCGCGTCGGTCAGGAAGCCGACACGCCTGACCTTGGGCACGAACGCAAGCAACAGCTCCAGGTGCTTTTCGGTGATATCGGTCGAGATATTGGAAAGCCCGGTGATCATGCCACCGGGCCGGGCGAGGCTTGCGGCGAAACCGGCCGCGACCGGATCACTGCCGGTGGCGTGGACGATCGGTGTGCGTGGCGCGGCCTTGGCGGCGGCGGCCACCGGTTGCGAGGGCCCGGCCACGAAAATCGCCGGGTTCTTCGCGGCCAACTCCGCGGCCAGTGGCGCCAGCCGCTCATACTGGCCATTCGCCCAGCGCTCTTCGATCACGAACTGTGAACCCTCTTTCCAGCCGAGTGCCGCGAGCCCTTCCTTGAACGCGGCAAGAAAGCGACCGCCGGTCTCGCGTGAATTCAGGCTCAGCCAGGCGATCACGACCGGCGCGGGCCTGGATTGCGCGAACGAGGTGAACGGTGCAGCGAACGCACTTGCGGCAAGCGCCATGGCAAGTTTGCGGCGGCGGTTCATTTGTGCTCCCTTGGCAGCGGCCCAGTATGCGCCCTTGCACCGGGGAAAGGCGCGCGGTGCGGGTTGTGCAGCGGAACAAGAACATGCATGGAAAACTGATCGCGGCGGCCGCCTCTAAGCGCGTGCAGACCAATGCCCGCCGCTAGAAATTCGAGCGGACACGCGCGGCCTCATTCAATCACCGTGTCGGCCATTATCAGCAGCGACTGCGGAATCTTGAGAGCCAATGCTTTGGCAGTCTTGCCGTTTATGATCAATTGGAATTTCGTGGGCTGCTCGACCGGCAGGTCGCCGGGCTTGGCACCCTTGAAGATCTTGTCCACATAGGCCGCGGCGCGGCGGTGCATCTCGGTTTCGCTGGGTCCGTAGGACATGAGCCCGCCTTCTTCCGCAAATACACGGGCTTCGAACATCGTCGGCAGGCGGTGCTTGCCCGCGAGCTCCAGGATCTGCTTGCGGTTGTTGGTGATGAACGGGGCGGTCGGCACGATCAGCGCCTGGGCGCGCTCACGTTGCATGACCTCGAACGCGCCCGCGAGCGCCTCGGTCGTGCTTACCTCCTGGTGGATAAGAGTGATGCCCATCTGTCGCGCCGCCGCCCGGACTTCTTCGAGAAACAGT
>JAYVWK010000154.1:0-3374 GCA_043786185.1 Burkholderiales bacterium | reverse complement strand
AGCGCGCGCCGCGCCTCGTGCACCACGTTCGAAGGCAGGTTGTCGTAGCGGCTGGCGGCGCAGTAGCGCGCCAGGATGGCGGTTGCGGCGATGTTGTCGTTGCTCACGGCTTTTCCTCTAGTCGACGCGGGCGCCGGTTTCGCGCACCAGTTTGCCCCAGTGTTCGATTTCCGCCGGGATCAGCGCCGCGAAGCTTTCGGCACTGCCGCCGACCGGCTCCATGCCGCCCTGATTGACCATGCGCTCGCGAATCTCCGGCAGCGCGATCACGCGGCGCAGGTCGGCGTTGAGCCGCTCGATGATCGGGCGTGGCGTAGCGGCAGGCGCGACCACGCCGAACCAGGCCAGGTATTCATAGCCCGGCACGCCGGCTTCGGCGACGGTTGGCAGATCGGGCATCGCGAGCAGGCGCTTCGGTGTGCCGGTGGCGAGTGCGCGCAGCTTGCCGGCCTTCACCAGTTGCTGCGACGACAGCAGATTGACGAACATCACTTGAGCCTCGCCGCTGAGCACGCCATTCAAGGCAGGCGCGCTGCCCTTGTAGGGCACGTGCACGAGGTCGATGCCGGCGCGCGTCTTCAGAAGTTCGGTCGCCAGATGCACCGCGCTGCCGTTGCCCACCGACGCGTAGTTGATCTGCCCGGGCCGCGCCTTCGCCAGCGCCACCAGTTCGGCGACGCTGGTCGCCGCCACGTTCGGATGAACCACCAATATGAACGGCAGGTTGGCCACCAGCGTGATCGGTGCGAAATCACGCAGCGGGTTGTACGGCAGCTTCGGGTACAGCGCCGGGTTGATCGCCAGCGGCCCGTTGTCGGCGATGCCGATGGTGTAGCCATCAGGGGCCGCCTTGGCGATCGCATCGACCCCGATGATCGCCCCGGCGCCCGGGCGGTTGTCGACCAGCACCTGCTGGCCCCAGGCATCAGCCAGTTTCTGCCCCAGCATGCGGGCGACGATATCGGTGCCCGAGCCCGGCGGATAGGGCACGATGAAGCGCACCGCGCGCGTCGGATACGTCGCTTGGGCGGCGGCAGGGCCCGCGGCTGTAAACATCAGGCAGATCAGCAATGTGCGAAGCGGCCGGCTCAATGTGTTCGGCATGGACATGTCTTTGGTAACAGGAAAGGAAGGCGATTGGTCAGCAACCGATTGCGGAACAAAACTGAAGCCCGCCGCCACGACTGCGTACGTCATGATCGATCAAGTCTGCCAGGCAATGCTCTTGCGCCCATATATGCGCCGCGATTGACTGCCTCGCATAAACGCGACGCCACCGCTCATTCTAACCATTGACACTGACGCCATCGGGTAATGAAATAGGCCAACCCGATCTGCACCAGCACCGCAAGCTGCATGCATTGCGCAACCAGCGAGCGACGCATACCCGCGACGCTTGGACGAGCCTGCTGCGAATGGATGCCGCAAAACCAGACGGGTAGTCCTTGTGGTGTGCGGAACTACAGGAATCGGCGATCAATGAAGAACTCTTTATAAGTGTATTTTAATTAATATGTAGTTTTACTATTAATACTTTTTAGTGTATATTTTTCGTATGCGAGTCTCTCGTGAAGAACTTGTTGCTGTGCTGTCCCAGTTCAATCCGTGGTGGCGCGGTGAGCCAATTGCCGATCTGCCCAGTTGGCGCCGCGCCGCTTTCAGTGAGCTGCAACGATGGTTGACCGATCCGCCTGCTGCACGCGCCGTGCTGCTTTCCGGAGCGCGCCAGATCGGCAAGACAACCCTGATGTTGCAGGCCGTAGACGATCTGTTGCGCGCCGGTATACCCGCGGCCAATATCCTGTACGCGACATTCGATCATCCAATTCTCAAATTGGCAGGCATTGGCGCGGTGCTGGAGGCGTGGCGCGAACGGGAGCCCAAAGTCGCAGGTGAGGAATATCTGATGATCGACGAAGCCCAGTTCATCCGCGACTGGGGCACCTGGATCAAGCATCAGGTCGACTTTCAGAAACACCGCCGAATCGCCTTTACCGGCTCGGCGATGCCCCTGATGCAATCCGATCAGGAGTCCGGTGTGGGCCGCTGGCACACCATCCGCCTGACCACCCTGTCGTTCTACGAATATCTACACATCAGGGCGCTTGCATTGCCGACGCTGCCCAGGCTCAAGTCGCTGCGCGATTTGTTCGACTGGTCACGACCGGACTTCTATCGTGCGACCGAAGCGGCCGCACCCTACGTCGGCCATTTCCACGAGTATCTGGTGCGTGGCGGATTTCCGCAAACCGCGCAGGTCGAAAGCATCACCCAGGCGCAGCGATTGCTGCGCGAAGACATCATCGACAAGGTTCTCAAACGCGACATGACCGCTCTGTTCGGCGTACGCCGCGTACTCGACCTTGAACACACATTTCTGTACCTGTGCATGCATGATGGCGGCCTTCTCGACATGGTCGCTCTGTGCACGAACCTTGAAGTCAAGCGTCCCACCGCGCAACACTTCATCGAGTTGCTGGAAGCCACGCACCTCATCTATCGCCTGCCGCCCTTCGGTTACGGCAAGGAGGTTCTGCGCGCCCGCTTCAAGATCTATCTGGCCGATGCGGCGATCGCGCCGGCTGTCATGCTGAAGGGAAAAGCGCTTCTCGATGATCCGGCCGCGCTGGGTGTGGCCACTGAGACCGCGGTGTTCAAGCACCTGTTCGCCCGTTATTACGCGCAGAGCGTGCGCTTCACCTATTGGCGCGGCAAGCAGGATCGCGAGGTCGATCTGCTTGCCGAGGTAGGCGGTGAGATCATTCCTTTCGAAGTGAAATACCGCACGCAGCACACTGGCGCCCGCGAACTCAAGGGTCTGATCGAACTGTGCGCGCTAAAGCGAATCGCACGCGCCTACGTCGTCACGAAATCGCTCGACGACTTTGGGGTGATGAAAGACCTGCCGAAAACCGGCGCGACCGCAACCCGGATCATGCGCATCCCGGCACCCCTGCTTTGTTACTGGATGGGTGCCGCGGAACTTGAAAGTGCCGACGGCTACGATTGAACGAATGCGAAACGACCGACGGCAATGCGATCGCACGGCAACGTCAGCAATACCTGCAAGAGGGGAGTCGGTACCGGTGCCGGCGCTGGCAGCAGCCAGCTGCCGACAACATGGTTCATTGAAACCGTACCCGGCTGCCCTTAAGCGTGCTCACCAGCGCTGCCACAAGCGCTGCCACAAGCGTCAACACCGCGCCGAACCCAAGACCGATCCGGGGCGCGGCATCGTTGAACGTCAGGGTGAAGAGCAAGGTCATGACCAGCGCGCCAGCGGTTTGCCCGAGCACCCGGGCGCTACCCTGCATGCCTCCCGCGGCGCCACTGCGTTCCTTTGGCGCCGCGAGGAACATGTTGCGGTTGTTGGC
>JAYVWK010000153.1:0-4858 GCA_043786185.1 Burkholderiales bacterium | reverse complement strand
GAACTCAACGCCTTGATGGCCGGCCTCATCAAGGCCGCCAATCCGTTCAATCTGGTGATCCTGGATGCCTGCCGCGACAATCCGTTCGGCGGCGCAGGGCAACCCGAGCAAAAGGGTTTGAGCCAGATGGACGCACCCCTGGGCACGCTGCTGGCCTACGCGACCGCGCCGGGCAACACCGCCAGCGACGGTGCCGGCGCGAATGGGCTGTATACCGAGAACCTGTTGAAGGAAATGCGCGTTGCCGAAGCACGGGTCGAGGACGTGTTCAAGCGGGTGCGGCTGGCGGTGCGCCGCGCTTCGCAGGGCGCGCAAATACCCTGGGAAAGCACTTCGCTGGAAGATGATTTCTATTTTCTGCCGCCCGGCAATCTGGTCAAGCCCGGCGACGCCGAACGGGCGAAGCAATTCGCCGAGCAATTGAAGATCTGGGAGTCGATCGAAACCGCAACCACAGTGGCGCCATTCGAAGCTTATTTACGGCGCTACCCCAGCGGCCTGTTCTCGGAATTGGCGCAACTGCAGCTCGACCGCCTGCTGATTGCGGAAGGCGAAAAGCCGGTGCAGATCGCCCCTGCGGCCGGCAATCCCTACAGCGCCGGCACGGCGCGCAGCGACACCGCGTTTCGCGTCGGTGACCTGTTCGTCTATCGCCTGTCCGATCGCCATAGCGGCAACTTCAAGCGACAGGTTTCCTACCGCGTAGCCGAAGTGACCGACCAGGAAGTGGTGTACGGTCGCGGGCAGTTCGCCACCGACCTGCTGGGCAACCTGCGCCGCACCGGCGACGGCCGGCGCCATATCGGATATCAGGCCCTGCCCAACGAATATACGATCGGCAAGCAGTGGAACACCCGCTTCCGCACGGTCAGCGCAAGCAACGTCGAGTTCGACTCCGAATACCTGTTTCGCATTGTCGCCAAGGAGCGCGTCACAGTACCCGCCGGCAGCTTCGAATGCTTTCGAGTCGAAGGCAAGGGCCTGAGCCGCCCCTTGTTCGGATCGTCGAGCACCACTCTGCTTTTCAACTACTGGATGGCGCCCGACAAGTGTCGACGCGGCATCAAGTCCGAGATCGAACGCATCGCCTACGGCCCGCGCGGGCCGAACGTGCTCGAGAACGATCGCTATGAACTGGAGTCGTTCAGGCAGGCCTGATCGGTCCGGACCGGCGTTCAGCGAAAAGCGGCAAAACGGATTCCGAGTTGCGCGCCCGACCGGCCTGGTTCATCCTGCGCCACGGCAGACATCACCTCCGCCTCCAACAGGATTCTCCAATGAAGCAAGAGCATGTTGACGTACTGATTGTAGGCGCCGGCCTCTCCGGCATCGGCGCGGCCTACCACCTGCAGAAGAATTGCCCCGGCAAAAGCTTCGCGATCCTTGAAGGGCGCGAATCGAGTGGCGGCACCTGGGACCTGTTTCGCTATCCCGGCATCCGCTCCGATTCCGACATGTTCACACTGGGCTACTCGTTCCGGCCCTGGAAGGAAGCCAAGGCGATCGCCGACGGCCCTTCGATCCTCCACTATGTGCGCGAAACGGCGCGCGAGAACGGCATCGACCGCAAGATCCGCTTCGGGCACCGCGTGACCGCGGCCGCATGGTCTTCGGCGGATGCGCGCTGGACGGTGGAAGCGGTGCGCGTGGCGGACCAGGAAGTGGTACGCATCACCTGCGGCTTCCTATTCATGTGCGCCGGCTACTACAGCTACAAGGGTGGTTACGAACCGGAATTTCCGGGCCGCGCACGCTTCGCCGGACGCATCGTGCATCCGCAGAAATGGACACCGGACATCGACTACGCCGGCAAGCGTGTGGTGGTGATCGGCAGCGGCGCCACCGCCGTCACCCTGGTGCCTGAACTGGCCAGGCAGGCCGCGCACGTCACCATGCTGCAACGCTCCCCCACCTATGTGGTGGCGCGCCCGGCGGTCGACCGCGTCGCCGATTTCCTGCGCCGCAACCTGCCGGCGAAGCTCGCCTATGCTTGTGTGCGCTGGAAGAACGTGTTGTGGGGCATGTTCATCTACAAGCGCTGCAAGAGCAAACCGGAGCGCATGAAGCGCTTCATCGTCGGCATGGTGCGGCAGCAGTTGGGGCCCGATTACGATGTGGCCAGGCATTTCACGCCGCGCTACAACCCGTGGTCGCAGCGCATGTGCTTAGTGCCCGACGGCGACCTGTTCGAGGCCATCAAGGCCGGGCGCGCCTCGGTGGTGACCGACACCATCGACACCTTCACCGAGAAAGGCATTCGCCTGGCCTCGGGCGCCGAACTGGATGCCGACCTGATCGTCACCGCCACCGGCCTGCAACTCGAAGTGCTGGGCGGCTTGAGCGTGAAGGTCGATGGCCAGCCGGTGGACTTTTCAAAGGCGATGACCTACAAGGGCATGATGTACGCCGGCGTGCCGAACCTGGCCTCAGCCTTCGGCTACACCAACGCTTCCTGGACCCTCAAGGCCGACCTCACTTGCGAGTACGTGTGCCGCCTCTTGAACCATATGGAGAAAACCGGCACCCGGCAATGCACACCACGCTTGAACGACCCCGAGGTCAAGCCGCAGCCGTGGGTTGATTTCAGTTCGGGATACTTCCAGCGCTCAATCGACAAGTTGCCCAAGCAGGGATCGAAGCGGCCATGGAAGCTGTATCAGAACTACGCGCTCGACATCGTCACCTTGAAGTTCGGCACGGTGGCCGATGGGGCGATGGAGTTCTCGGGAAGTTAGCGACTGTTGCGATGATGCTGCCAACCTGCGCCGCTACGCAATGGCGCAGCGCTCGAAGCGAGGAAGGGCCCGGCTATGCAGGTGCCGTCCAATTCTCTGACTTGAGCGCCTTGACTTTCTGGAAGTGCCTGGTGTTGTTCGATACCAGGATGGCGTTCAGCGACAGGGCATGTCCCGCGATCATGGTATCGAATACGCCGATCGGTGTGCCTGCGCGTTCCAGTTGGGCGCGCAGGCGGGCAAACTGGTCAGCAGCGGCTCCATCCCAAGGCATCACCGCGATCCGATCCAGGAATCCGTGAATCGCGCGCGCCAGCGCGCGTGGATTGCCGCGCTTCTCCAGGCCGAAAACCAGTTCAGCACGCGTTACCGAGGACACCGCAAGCGACCCGGGGTCCGCCGCCACGAGCGCGGCGTCAAGCGTGGCCGAGGCTCCGCGAATCGCATAGCTGCAGGTGTCGGTATCGAGCAGGTACAACATTCAGCACCTACTTGCGACGCCAAGCTTTGGCGCTTGTCGGCGCGGCGAACGCGTCGCGCAGCGCTGCCGTTTCGTTCAGTGGCCGCTCAACAAGAAAGTCGTCCGGAATCCGGCTTTGGGCACGCAACGCGAAAAAGTCCGACCATGAACCTGGCGCCGGCCGGGTCGAGAGAACGATATCGCCGGTGGCTGCATCCTTGCGAATGTAAATCTCGCCGGGAGGCAGGCGAAATTGCTTCGGCAAACGCACCGCCTGGCTGTTGCCGTTGGTGAATACGCGAGCGGTCTGCATGAAACACTCCTTGTGTGTACTTTACAGGATTGTACACACCTTCAAGCGCATACCCGATCGTACACTCCAGGACCGCGCTGCGCGGCATCACGATGTGACGGCAACGTGCGAGCGCCCCTTCCATTGGCGCAGAATGACCGGCTCGCAGGGCTTGCGGCTGCGCCCTCTCTTGCTCAAGCTCCGGGTACGCTGGCCTCGGAATCAAAGGTTCCGGGTACGAATTGAACATGATCCTTACTTGCTGATCCTTGAGAGTTCGCGTTGTTTCGCCTGATGAAAATGGCGACACTTCAGGAACAATCAGGATCATCATGCATTGCATTGGCGAGCCTTCCTGTCTGCGCCTCGTTTCGGCGCTTGTCGCCGAGACCGACGAGGACTGGTTGGAAGGCAAGATCTATCTCAACATGAAACGCTGATCTGCCCCTTACTCTTCAATTCGATGGAACCGCATTCAGCCAATTTACAGAAAAAATATTGCGCAACCTGGGCTAGTTCTGGTAGCTTCAACTTCGAGGAGGAAACATCATGCTGCGGCCCTTGTTTGGAATGTTCCTGGCACTTGCTGCGTGCGTCGTGCAGGCCCAGTCAGCCTGGCCCAACCGCCCCGTGCGCCTCATCATCCCCTTCCCGGCAGGCACCTCGCCGGACGTGGTGATGCGCATCGCGACGCCTGCCGTATCGCAGATGTGGGGCCAGCAGATCGTGATCGAGAACCGCACCGGCGCCTCGGGCAACATCGGCGCGCAGGCCGTCGCCACCGCGCCTGCCGACGGATACACCCTGCTCTACACGGTCAATTCGGTCATCTGCGCCAACCCGCACCTGTTCTCGAAGATGCCGTTCGATCCGCTCAAGGCGTTCGTACCGATCTCCCTGGTCGTCAATCTGGGCTACGTGCTCGTCGCGCGCAACGGCCTGCCGGCCGCGACCCTGCAGGAACTGATTGCGCTTGCCAAGGCGCAGCCGGGCAAGCTCACCTACAGCTCTGCCGGCGTCGGTGTCGGCACGCACGTCGTGATGGAGCTCTTCCTGGGCATGACCGGAACCAAGATGCTGCACATCCCCATGACCACGCCGGCCTTGAACTCAGTCTATTCCGGCGAGACCGATCTGACCATGACGCCCTACACCACCGGCGTGCCGGCGGCCAGAGGCGGCAAGGCCAAGGGCCTGGGCGTGACCCTCGCGCGGCGCCTCGATTCGCTGCCCGACCTGCCGACGATCGCCGAAGTGGTGCCGGGCTTCGTCGGCGACGCCTGGCACGGCCTGTTCGCGCCGGCCGGCACGCCGCCGGCGATCGTTGACCGGGTGGCCGCCGACTTTGCCCGGGTGCTTGCCACGCCTGAG
>JAYVWK010000152.1:0-5883 GCA_043786185.1 Burkholderiales bacterium | reverse complement strand
TGTGGGCGCCGATCCGAAACTGCAGGTTTTCTGCCGGTATGAATATGCTGAGGTTTCTGGTCTTCTTTTGCCTTCGTGTTCTTCAGAACCGCCTTCTCTAAGGCATCTTCTTCGAATTGACGTTCCGATCCCATGAGAGGTGAAGTAGGTGAAGGAGGACGGTTGAAGCAGTTGAATTCGCCCCGACTCCGGAAAAGAGGTCCGCTCCGATCCGTCCGCATTTTCAAGTCGGCAGAATACGTACATATTCGCGCCGTCGCCCACATAGAAGGCCCACGAGCGATCGACGGCCATGTGGCCAACTTGTCAACCACAGCACAAGCAACGAAAGAACCAAGGAAGATACGCAGAGTGCAAAGCGTGTCGACTTCAGGAACCGCTTGATCGACGAGTACAGCGCCTTCTCGCGCAACTTCTCAAAGATCGCAGCGCCAGATCTCTCGCGGAAGGTCGAAGAAGAGTACGAGCGCGGGTGCAACTGGCGCGCGCCGCTTATTCAGATCAACCCGAACTACAAGCGTAGCGGCATGGTTCAGGAATTGGTCCAGGGCAACCTGCATGTGGCCTGCGCTTCATTGTTCCAAACGGGTAACCGCTTTTCCCCGCACTGCTCAAGCGGCTAAGCGAGGCTTCCATTCCTTCAAGCACGCTGGTGGCCGACCACCTGTTGGGGCTGGCACGCGGAGAAACGCAAGATCGGCCGGACGATGCAGCTTTCCGCTGTTGAATCAGAATGCCATAGAACGAGCTGATGCGCGGCACAGCTTGGAAAATTCTAGTCGACTCGACCCTTTTCACACGTCGATATTCAATGCCCGCAAAGCATTGTTTTCAATAAACGCACGGCGCGGCTCCACGTCATCTCCCATCAGCGTCGTGAAGATACCGTCGGCCGCGATCGCGTCCTCGATCTGCACCCGCAACAGGCGGCGCACGGTCGGGTCCATGGTGGTTTCCCACAGCTGCATGGGGTTCATTTCGCCCAGGCCTTTGTAGCGCTGGCGGCTCATGTTGCGCTCTGCATCAGCTAGCAGCCAGTGCACCGCTGCACGGAAGTCGGCCACGCTTTGTGAGCGGACTTTTTCGCCTTCGCCACGCTTGATCACGGCGCCAGCGCCGACCAGGTCTTTCACCTTGAGAGCGGTGGCGCGGATCTGCGCATAATCGGCGCCGTGCACGAAGTCCGGGTCGATGGTGCTGTTCTTCCAGTTGCCGTGTTTGCTGCGCTTGACCTTGAGCACCCAGTTTTCGATGCGGTCGTCGTACTCGGGAATTACAGTCACCGACTTGTCGGTGATGAGGCTTAGCAGCCCGTCAGCCGAGCGGCGGGTTGCGGCTTCGTCGAGCAGGTCGACTTCGGCGCCGTCCATCATTGCCTTCAACGCAGCGGCATCGATGAAATGCACCAGGCGGTCGACCACGGCTTGCGAGAGCAGGAAATCGCGCGCCAGTTCTTCCAGCGCGTCGCCATTGATTGGTGTTGCGCCGGCGGCCGGAGTCAGTTCCGCGCCCAGAAGCGCGGTGCGCAGCAGGTACTGGTTGAGTTCGTGGTCATCCTTCAGATACCTCTCGTCCTTACCAGCCTTGACCTTGTAGAGCGGCGGCTGGGCGATGTAGATGTAGCCGCGCTCGATCAGCTCGGGCATTTGGCGATAAAAGAAGGTGAGCAGCAGGGTGCGGATGTGCGCGCCGTCGACGTCCGCATCGGTCATGATGATGATGCGGTGGTAACGGAGCTTGTCGACGTTGTATTCCTCCTTGCCGATGCCGGTGCCCATGACGGTGATTAGAGTCACCACCTCCTGGCTTGAGAGCATCTTGTCGAAGCGCGCCTTCTCGACGTTGAGGATCTTGCCTTTCAGGGGCAGGATCGCCTGAAACTTGCGATCGCGACCCTGCTTGGCAGAACCGCCGGCGGAGTCTCCCTCGACGATATACAGCTCGCAAAGGGCGGGGTCTTTCTCCTGGCAGTCGGCCAGCTTGCCGGGCAGGCCCATGCCGTCGAGCACACCCTTGCGGCGGGTCATCTCGCGGGCCTTGCGGGCGGCCTCGCGCGCGCGCGCCGCCTCGACAATCTTGCCAACGATGATCTTGGCATCGACCGGGCGTTCCTGCAGATAGTCGGCCAGCGCCTTGGCGACGATTTCTTCCACCGGCATACGCACTTCGGAAGACACCAGCTTGTCTTTGGTTTGCGAGCTGAATTTGGGCTCCGGCACTTTCACCGACAAGATGCAGGTGAGGCCCTCACGCATATCGTCGCCTGTGGTTTCGACTTTTTGCTTCTTGGCTATCTCGGTTTCTTCGATGTACTTGTTGATCACCCGGGTCATCGCCGCGCGCAGGCCGGTCAGGTGGGTGCCGCCGTCGCGTTGCGGAATGTTGTTGGTGAAACATAGCACCTGCTCGTTGTAGCCGTCGTTCCACTGCATCGCCACTTCAACACCAATCATCAAGCCGGCAACACCGTGACCGGGGTCCGCCTGTTTCTCCGCGCTGACATAGAAGATGTTCGGGTGCAGTACTTTCTTGGTCCGATTGACATATTCGACGAAGCCCTTGACACCGCCGGTGAAGGCGAAATCCTCTTCCTTGGCGGAGCGCTGGTCGGTCAGCTTGATGCGTACGCCGTTATTGAGAAACGAGAGTTCGCGGATCCGCTTGGAAAGTATCTCGTAATGAAAATCGATGTTGTCGAAAATTTCGTCGTCGGCCAGGAAATGCACTTCTGTACCGCGCTTCTCGGTAGCGCCGGTCAACTTGATCGGCGAAGTCATCACCTTGGTGCCCGGCGGATGGCCGTTGACAACGCCCTCGGGCATCACGCCTTCGACCAGCTCGCGATTTTGTGGAATACCGCGGTGGAATTCCATGAAATGCGCCTTGCCATCACGCCTGACTGTCAGGCGCAGCCATTTCGATAGACCGTTGACACAAGATACGCCGACCCCATGCAAGCCACCAGACACCTTGTAGCTGTTCTGGTCGAACTTGCCGCCTGCATGCAGTTCGGTCATCACAATTTCCGCCGCACTGCGCTTGGGATCGTGTTTGTCGTCCCACTTGATGCCAGTCGGGACGCCACGACCGTTATCGGTCACCGATATCGAGTTGTCGGTATGGATGGTTACGTGGATCTCGGTGCAATAACCCGCCAATGCCTCGTCGATGGAATTATCCAGAACTTCGAAAACCAGGTGATGCAGACCGGTACCATCGCTGGTATCCCCGATGTACATTCCGGGCCGCTTGCGTACCGCTTCAAGGCCTTCAAGAATCTGGATGGAAGAAGCGCCGTAGGCGTTTTCTGTGGGTTTTGCAGGTTCGTCGTTGGCGGGTTGTTGCGGCTCGGTCATGCGGTGTTCCTGAAGATTTCCAATATTCTTTTAAGCGCCTGGGTCCATATGCGGGCGCGCGCCTGCCGCCCTGAGCATTGCTGGCGAAACGTCAGATCCGCATTGGCATCACTACATATTTGAAATCAATATTATCGGCCGTTGTGAACAAAGCGCTTGAATTTGCATCACCTAATGAAATAAAAATGGTCTCGCTCTTGATGTGCGTAAGGACATCGAGCAAGTAAGTGACGTTGAAGCCGATATCAATGATTTCGCCGTGATAATCAATTTCCGCTTCTTCCTCCGCTTCTTCCTGGTCGGTATTGGTACAACTGATCTTCAGGCTGCCTTCGCCAATAACACAGCGCACGCCCTTGAACTTTTCGTTGGTGAGGATTGCCGCTCGCTGCAGGCAGCCAATCAGTTCTTCGCGTGCAATGCCAAAGGTATTCTTGTAACCGGATGGAATCACCCTTTGATAATCGGGAAACTTTCCTTCGACCAGCTTGGACACTAGCTCGACATTGCCGAACTGAAACCGGACCTGGGTTGACGCGATATCCACGCGAATCGGCTCGTCGCTGTCTTCGAGCAGGCGCTCCAGCTCAAGGACGGTCTTGCGCGGAATGATCACTTCCTGGCGTTCGACATCACTATCGATGGCCAACGCGGCAAACGCCAGGCGATGACCATCGGTGGCAACCACTTTGACCTGCCCTTTTTCGATGATCAGCAGCAAGCCGTTGAGGTAATAACGGATGTCTTGCTGTGCCATGGCGTATTGCACCAAAGCGATCAAGGCCTTGAGGGCCTTCTGGTTCACCGAAAAACTAGTCTTGAAGTCCGGCGCCTGCGACACGGTGGGAAAATCTTCCGCTGCCAGTGTCTGTAGGGAAAATCTCGACTTTCCCGCCTTGATGTTGAGCTTCTTGTTGTTGAGGTCCAGTGACACTTGGGCGTTGCCAGGCAATGCGCGCAGGATATCGAGCAGCTTGCGTGCGGCTACGGTGGTGGCTACATCCTGTCCGCTTTCACATGCAGCCTTGGTCGATATCTGTACTTCGATATCGGTGGCGAGAAAGCTCAGTTCATTGCCGGTCTTGGTAAGCAAGAGGTTGGAAAGGATCGGCAGTGTGTGACGTCGTTCGACAATCCCGCTCACGGTTTGAATCGGTTTGAGAAGTGCATCGCGTTCAGCGGTCACCAGATGCATGATGGGTTGCCTTTCATACCTTGACAGTTAAGGTTCTATATAAAACTAATAACAACTAATAAGCCCTGTGGAAAACGTGACAAGTTTGAATGTTGATAAAAATCAGAGCACTGGCGTCGGAAAAAACCGAAAAATCTTGTGGATAAATTGATCATCGAATGTGGATAAGGTTTCGAGACCGTCACTTGTTGATGCTTTTCCTGAAATCATCAACAGCTTTTCCACAGCTTGGCTAAAAGAAGTTTCATGCATGGCGTCAGCCTTTGATGATCTGGTCCAAAACATGCAGTTCGTGATTGAGTTGATTGTCGGTTTTTCGAGCTTCAGTGATTTTGCGCACTGCGTGCAGAACAGTTGTGTGGTCGCGACCGCCGAAGGATGCGCCGATCTCGGGCAGTGACAGCGAGGTGAGTTCCTTGGTGAAGTACATTGCGATCTGCCTGGGCTTGACCAGATCGGCTGTGCGTTTCTTCGAGAACAACTCAGGCACTTTGACGCGATAAAAGTCAGCGACAGTCTTCTGGATATTTTCGATTGAAATAGCGCGATTCTGCACACGCAAAAGGTCTCGAAGCGCGTCGCGTGCGATCTCGAGGGTGATCTCGAGTGCGTGAAATTGCGAATAAGCGATCAACTTACGCAGTGCGCCTTCAAGTTCACGCACGTTCGAGCGAAGGTGTTTGGCGATGAAAAAGGCGACGGTTTCGTCCAGGTTGATACCCTGCGTTTCAGCCTTCTTCAGGAGAATCGCCACCCGCATCTCGAGCTCGGGCGGTTCGATGGCAACGGTCAGGCCCCAGCCGAAGCGCGAGATCAGCCGATCTTCGACGCCGGCGATCTCCCGCGGATAGGTGTCACAGGTGATGATGACCTGCTTGTGCGCCTCGATAAGAGCATTGAAAGCGTAGAAGAACTCTTCCTGGGTGCGGTTCTTGTTGTTGAAGAACTGGATGTCGTCGACGATCAACAGGTCAAGCGAGTGGTAGTAGCGCTTGAACTCATCGAACGCCTTCTTCTGATACGCCCGCACGACATCGGTCACATACTGTTCAGCATGGATATAGCGCACGCGCGCTTCGGGCTGGCACGAAAGCAACTGGTTGCCGATGGCTTGCACCAGATGGGTCTTGCCCAGACCCACACCACCATAAAGGAACAACGGGTTGTACGAGGTACCCGGGTTGTCGGCCACCTGAATGGCGGCAGCGCGTGCGAGCTGATTGGCCTTGCCGGTAACAAACGAATCGAAGCTGTGTTCCCGGTTAAGGCGCGTCTTGGAATATGTGGTGGCGGATTCGCCAGGAGGAGCGGGCGCGGGCGTTGCGGCGCGCG
>JAYVWK010000151.1:0-9796 GCA_043786185.1 Burkholderiales bacterium | reverse complement strand
AGCCGCTTGGCTGCGGGTAACACCCATCAGGGACGAGGCGGCGTCGAGATTGAACACGGTTTTGCCAGTGTCATGAACGCCTGAAAACAGCCTGGACGTCCGGGACCCTAGTGTTTTTGCGGTATGCATTTTGTGAGCTGATAATGAAACAATGTTATATCTTTGGAGTACCAAATATACAAGTTCTATAAATTGTGTGCAAATAATGGTTTACTGTTACATCTTTTGCTCACATATTATAGATTCTTGCCTTTGCCGCGGCAACATGCTCCACCTGCCGTGGTGCGGGTTTCGCCCCTTCTTCGGTCCGCTCGCCGCCGCCGGTATTCGATGAATCCTCACTATTTCAGGATTCACAATGGAAACGAGCCCTTATCTCACGGCCAAGCAGGTCTCTGACCAGGGTGAGGCGTCGGCGGCAGGGGCTTGCCCTGAACTCCCGTCACTTCGTTCCCGGTCCTGACGTTTTGGTAGACGCCCATTAACCGCTACAATAATCCTCCTTACGCGCCCGTAGCTCAGATGGATAGAGTACTGCCCTCCGAAGGCAGGGGTCACACGTTCGAATCGTGTCGGGCGCGCCACTGGCTGATAGGCGTTCGCACCAAGCGGGCGACAACGACAGGACGCCAGGGCTGGGTTGGCGAAAGCGTATCGCATACCGCCAGCTGGCACGCCGTTGGCACCGCCACAGTTCCGCCAGACGGCGCTGTTGGATTTTTCGACGATCGTCCCCAATACTCGCGGAGTTTCGTTCTTGACAGATCAAGACTCTGGCACAACTGATGAGGGAAATCGAACATGGATAAGCAGCACTTCGACCAGCTGGTCAAGGGCGTGCGCGAGATGACGCGCCATATGGCGGGCAAGACCGTGCGCGGGACACGAGAGACCGAAATGCCCGCTCCGGACGTGCGCACGATTCGCGAGGCGGCCCGGATCAGCCAAAGCCAGTTCGCGAAACTGATTGGGGTGAACCTGCGCACGTTGCAAAACTGGGAGCAGTGCCGCACGCGGCCTACCGGTCCCGCCAGGGCGCTGCTCAAGATCGTTGCGTCAAACCCGAAGGCCATTGAAGCCCTGCACGAATAGCCTCGGGGTTCTAAACCGACCATGCTTCGGGCCAGCGCCCTTCGCCATGGACGCACGTGCTGCCAAGCGATCCAAATCATCCCGGGCGACCACGCCTGCCCATCTCCGCCAATCCTCTGATGACCCTGCCGCCAATCGAACAACGCATCGCCACCGAACTCGCAGTCCCTGTAGCCAAAGTGCAAGCCGCGGTCCGCCTTCTTGACGAAGGCGCCACAGTGCCCTTCATCGCGCGCTACCGCAAGGAAGTCACCGGCGAACTCGATGACACCCAGCTGCGCACGCTCGAAGCGCGGCTGGCCTACCTGCGCGAACTTGAAGACCGGCGCGCCGCAGTGCTTGCCGCGATCGATGCGCAGGGCAAGCTCTCGCCCGAATTGCGCGCCAGCATCGAAGCTGCCGAAGACAAGGCGCGGCTCGAAGACCTGTACCTGCCGTTCAAGCAGAAGCGCCGCACCAAGGCGCAGATCGCGCGCGAAGCCGGGCTCGAACCGTTGGCTGACGCTCTTCTGGGCGATCCGTCGCGTGACCCGGAGTTGGAGGCGGCCGGCTTTCTGCGCGCACCGTTCAAGACGCCCGACGATATCGATCATCCCGGCGTGCCGGATACGAAGGTTGCGCTCGATGGCGCACGCCAGATACTGATGGAACGCTTCGCCGAAGATGCCGATCTGCTGCAGGCCCTGCGCGAATACATGCTGGAGCACGGCGTGGTGCAATCGAAACTGGTCGAAGGAAAGGCCGATTCCGGCGCCAAGTTCTCCGACTACTTCGACTTCGACGAGCCGCTCGGCCGCGTGCCTTCGCATCGCGCGTTGGCCATGTTTCGCGGTCGCCGCGAAGAAGTGCTGTCGGTGATCCTGCGGCTGGATAGCGAAGCCGAGCGCCCGGATTGGAGCGCGTCGCACAACCCCTGCGAGCAGCGCATCGCCGCGCGCTTCGGCGTGCGTGATCGCAGCCGGCCGGCCGACAAGTGGCTGGCCGATAGCGTGCGCTGGACCTGGCGCGTGAAGATCGCGCTGCACCTGGAAACCGAGCTCATGGGCGCTTTACGCGAGCGCGCCGAGGAAGAGGCGATTCGCGTGTTCGCCACCAATCTCAAGGATCTGCTGCTGGCAGCGCCAGCCGGTCAGCGCGCCACCCTGGGCCTGGATCCGGGCCTGCGCACCGGGGTCAAGGTGGCGGTGGTCGACGCCACCGGCAAGCTTGCCACCACCGCCACCATCTACCCGCACGAACCGCGCCGCGACTGGGCCGGCTCGCTCTCCGTACTCGCACAACTGGTGCGAACACACGGAGTGCAACTGATCGCCATCGGCAACGGCACGGCCTCGCGCGAAACCGAGCGTTTGGCCGCCGACTTGATGGCCGCGCTACCGGATGCGGGGCTATCCAAGATCACGGTATCCGAGGCTGGCGCCTCGGTGTATTCGGCGTCGGAATTCGCCGCGCGCGAGTTTCCCGAGCTCGACGTCAGCCTGCGTGGCGCGGTGTCGATCGCACGCCGCTTGCAGGACCCGTTGGCCGAATTGGTCAAGATCGACCCGAAATCGATCGGTGTGGGGCAATATCAGCACGACGTGAACCAGACGCGGCTGGCGCGCAGCCTTGATGCGGTGGTCGAAGATTGCGTCAACGGCGTGGGAGTCGACCTCAACACCGCCTCGGTGCCTTTGTTGACCCGCGTCTCCGGGCTGTCCGCCGGCATCGCCGCGAATATTGTCAGCTACCGCGATAGCCACGGCAGTTTCAGCGAGCGCGAGCAATTGCGCCAGGTGCCGCGCCTGGGCGACAAGGCGTTTGAACAGGCAGCCGGATTCTTGCGCATCGCGAACGGCGTCAATCCGCTGGATGCCTCCGGCGTGCATCCGGAAGCTTATGGCTTGGTCAGGAAGATCCTGAGCGAACAGCGGCGCGATATTCAGTCATTGATCGGCGACACCGCAACGCTTCGAAAGCTGGTGCCGGCCAAGTACGCCGATGAACGCTTTGGCGTGCCGACCGTCGCCGACGTGCTCAAGGAGCTGGAAAAGCCCGGGCGTGACCCGCGCCCTGAATTCAAGGCGGCGAAATTTCAGGACGGCGTCAACACCCTGGCCGATCTGAAGCCCGGCATGCTGCTCGAAGGGGTGGTGACCAACGTCGCCAATTTCGGTGCCTTTGTCGATATCGGCGTGCACCAGGATGGGTTGGTGCACATCTCGGCCTTGGCCGAGAAATTCGTGCGCGATCCGCACGAGGTGGTCAAGGCCGGCCAGGTGGTGCGGGTCCGCGTTCTCGAGATTGACCTCAAGCGGCAGCGAGTGGCGCTGACCATGCGTCTGACCGAAAAACCGGCCGCTGCGGCAGCGCGCGACCATGCCCGGCCCGGCCCGGCTGCTGCGGGACCGAAGCGCGCACGCGAGATGCCCATGGCGCCGGCCGCAAACCCGATTGCCGCGGCGCTTGCGCGCGCCCAAGCACAGGCGCGCGGGAGGTAAGCGCGCGCGACAGGCAGGCTTGCGCGGAACTTGCGGGTAGCATCAGGTCAACGTCAGGCACGATGTTTGCGTTGTAGCGTTGCAGGCGAGTACTAGAAGTCGCGCAGAAAGCCACCATGAACGCCGTTGCCGCCCACCCTCACCCTCACCCCCACTTCGGCCGCCCCCTGTGCCGCGACGATCTGGAATCGGGCTCGCTACGCGCGGCCTTCGTCAATACCGAGATGGCGGCAATCGCCTGGAGCGAAGCGCAGCTTGATGCGTCGCTTGCCTGCGTCCTGGCGCAACTGCCGCCCGGTGATGTCTGGGTGTTCGCCTACGGATCGCTGATCTGGAACCCCTTGTTCACGTTCGCCGAGCGCCGTCTGGCCAAGGTCTACGGCCTGCATCGCTCTTTTTGCCTGTGGTCGCGCATCGGCCGCGGCACGCCGCGAAAACCCGGCCTGGTGCTGGGGCTGGATCACGGCAGTTCGTGTGCGGGCCTGGCCTACCGCATCGCCTTGCCACATGTGCGCGAGGAACTGCGGCTCTTGTGGCGGCGTGAAATGGTGACCGGCGCCTATGTGCCCACCTGGATCAAGGCACGCACGTCGCAAGGCGCCGTTGCGGCGATCGCTTTTGTGATCAACCACAAAAGCGTCGCCTATGCCGGCAAGCAGAGCACGCCGGCGGCCGCCCGCTGTATCGCCACGGCGACCGGCTTGCACGGGCCGTGCACCGAGTATCTGGAGCGCACCCTGCGCGGGCTGCGTGAGCACGGGATTGAAGACCATGCCCTTTGCGAGGTCGAACGGGAACTCGCCGCGATAGCCGCCTGAACCGGATCGGCGGCCGCCGCGCTTGGCCGGCGGGTGACCATTTGCGCGACAATCGCGCTTTTCCGTCTGCGGGCGCGGCACATCGCCGCGCCAGCCCTGCACACCCATGAAACTCGCAACCCTCAAGGATGGCTCGCGCGACGGCATGCTGGCCGTGGTTTCGCGCGACCAGAAGAGCGCACACCTGGCCGACGGCATCGCCCCGACCCTGCAACGCGCACTCGACGACTGGCCCTTCATCGCACCACAGTTGGAGGATTTGGCTCTGCAATTGAACAGCGGGCGCGCGCGCCGGCCGTTTGAGTTCGTGCCGGCCAATTGCATGGCGCCCTTGCCGCGCGCGCACCAGTGGCTCGACGGTTCGGTATATGAACAGCATGTCGAGCTTTTGACCCGTGCCGTAAGTGGCAAGCTGCCGGACAACCTGTGGCGTGAACCCATGATGTACCAGGGCGGCGCGGACGACTTTCTCGGGCCCTGTGATCCGGCGGTGTTCGCTGAAGAACACTGGGGCATCGATTTCGAGCCGGAGTTGGGGGTGATCCTGGGCGATACGCCGATGCAGGTGCGGAAAGACGATGCGCTTGATCAGGTGCGTCTTCTGGTGCTGATCAACGATTGGTCGCTGCGCAACCTGATCGCCGCCGAAATCGGCAAGGGCTTCGGCTTTTTGCAAAGCAAGCCGGCCACCGGGTTCGCCCCGCTGGCGGTGACGCCGGACGAGATCGGTGAAGGCTGGGCCGGCGGGCTCGCCCATCTGGGTGTCGCGGTGGACTGGAATGGCGTGCGTTTCATGAACGCCAACGCCGGGGGCGGCACACGTTTCTCGTTCACCGAACTGATCGTCCACGCCGCCAAGACGCGCAACCTGCGCGCCGGCACCATCATCGGCTCGGGCACGGTTTCCTCTGGTGGCAATCTCGGTTGTGTGGCCGAACTGCGGGCGCGCGAAGCGCTCGAAACCGCGGACGACAAGGGCAAGCCGGGTCGTGCGCGTACCGAATTCATGAAATTCGGCGATCGCGTACGCATTGAAGCCTTCGACGCCGCCGGGTCTTCCGTATTCGGCGCGATCGACCAGGAGGTCGCTTCGTTGCGCAAACGGCGTGCGCCTGGGGCGGCGCACGAGGAGTTGAATTCAAGCTGGCCTGCTGCGCAAGACGCGGTGCTGCCGGCATCAAGCGCGATCGAACCCGAGGTTCCGCAAGCCACCCCGGCGCCAAGCGGTGCGGCCGAAGAAGCGCTGCGGGCGGACGCGGCGCCCCGCGAGCCTGCGGTCGACGCCGTGGCCGACACGGCATCGGATTCGCCGCAAGCGCCCTTGCCTGAAGCGGCTGTTCCAGGACCGGATGCAGCGCCACCGCAATCGGCCTGACCCTTTACGCCGCCGCCGTGCGTTTATGCGGGCATGGACGCCGCATTTGTTCGACATTTCTCGGTTGACGAAAAGTCAAAGTCGGTCTGGTTTGAATCCCGTCATTGGAGCGGCAGCGTGAACCACGACGCCGGTTCCGACGGGTACTTGGCGCTTGCAGCGGCCAACGACCAAACGGCAGGCGACGCGGCAGCGGATGCCGATGGCGCGCTGATGCTGGCCTACGCCGGCGGCGATGCAGGTGCGTTCGACCGTTTGTATGCCCGTCACTCCGGGGGTACCTATCGTTACTTCCTGCGCAGCCTGCGCAACGAAGCGCTGGCTCAGGAGTTGTTGCAGGATTTGTGGATGAACCTGATTCGCGCCCGCGCCACCTATGTGGTGGAGGCTCGCTTTGCCACCTGGCTTTACCGCATGGCGCACAACCGCCTGATCGATCACTATCGGCGTTCCAGCGTGGTGCAACTGGTGGCGCTTGAGACCGATGACGACGCGCCCGACGAGACGCATGCCGATGGCGCGCCCGGCCCGGATGCCATTGCCGCCTCGCGCCAGGCGGCGCAGCACTTGCTGCAGCAGGTGGAAGCCCTGCCGGCAGCACAGCGCGAAGCTTTTTTGCTGCAGGAAGAGGGTGGCTTGAGCTTAGCCGAGATAGCCGCGGCCACCGGCACCGGCGTCGAGACGGTCAAGAGCCGATTGCGTTATGCGATGTCGCGCCTGCGCCAGGCGATGAGGGATTTCAGATGAGCGAAGAACGCGATCGCGAGTTGTCGCGGCACTACCGGGCGGCGTCGGCCGAAATGCCGCCGCCGGCGTCAGGCCGTGCGCTGCGCGCCGCTGCCGCGGAAGCGCTGGCCGCCCCGCCCAGGGGCTGGCATCGCAAATGGGGCGCGCCACTGGCCATGGCCGCTAGTGTCGTGCTGGGCCTGGGCATGGTATTGCGGGTGGCGCTGGAGCGCCCCGACCTGCAACCCACGCCGGCGCCCTCTTCCGCCCCGGCAGCGGCGCCCGCTCCCGCCCCGGCAGCGGCGCCCGCTCCCGCGCCTGCGGTGGTGCAGCGTTCCGCATCGGCGCCTGCACCAGCGGGCGAGCCTGCGGCCAAGGCTCAGGCGGGGCCCGACGCGGCGGCGCGGGCGGACACCGCAGCGTCACAGGCCACGCGGCAGTTGGCGCAGCAGCCGGTGACATCCGACAAGAAGCTGGCGCCTTCGCCCCCGCGCGAGGGGTCGATAGCTGAAGCCAAGCCGCAGACCAGCCCGGCCACGCAGGCCGCCGTGCCCGCCGCGCCCATGCGCGATCTGGCGCGCGCAGAGCCTCCGATGCGCTTGCCGCCGGCTGCCAGTGCACCTGCGCCTGCATCCGAGAGCCTTCGTTCTCAGTCCCCGTCCATGGCTGAGTCAATCGCGGGTCAGCCTGCCGGGACGACAGCGAACGCCGCTGCACAAGAACGACGTGCGGCATCGGCGATGGCGCCGGCCGCGCGCGCCAAGGCACTTGGTGCCGGCGCGGCACAGGGCGCCGATTCCGCCGACCTAAGCATCGTGGCCGAGGCCGACTTGGCCGCTGACGAGTGGTTGCGCCGCATCGTGGTGTTGCGCGGCGCGGCGCGCCATGTAGAGGCCGATGCCAGCCTGGCCCGCTTTATCCGGCGCTACCCGGACTACCGCATTCCGGGTGAGGCGCGCGCACCCAAGCCCTGAAGAGATCAGGATGGTTCAGGCGATGCCGAGCACCGCCTTGTACGGGTTGGCGCCGGCGTGCTTGAAGGCGATTGCGCGAATCTCGAACGCGGCCGCGCCCTCGTTGTCAAGAAAGACTTCGGCGAAGCCCGCGTCTTCGAGAATGCGCGTCAATGACTGCCGCGTGAAACCGGTCTTGTGGGCGTAAAAATCGTTGCCGGATTTGACGATCATCTGGCCCAAGCCCCACAACACGTCACGCACCAATATCGGGCCGGCCGGCGAGGTGTACAACACATCATCCAGATCCATGTTCTTCTCGCTGCAGTGACGCATCAGTTGCCCGATGTCCGGCACCCGGATATCGGCGAAGCCGCTGTCCTTGAGCACATGCAGAAAACCCAGGAGCACACGCCGCGCGTCGTGATGCAGGTAATGCTCAAGATTGTGGGAGCAATAGACCGCGTCGTAACAGGCCGCCGCCTGGCTTGCCAGTTCGCGCGCATCGCACAGGAGGTCGGGCTTGCCGCGCGGGTCGATATCCAGAAGATCATGCCGCCAGTGGTCGAAGTGCGGCGGAATCGGGATTTCGCGGCTGTTGCCGCCGACGTTGAGCACCCGAGCAACCGCAGGCTCAGGTGGTGGTGATCTGCGCAGGAAATTGCCGAGCATGGGTGACAGGTGATCCGTGATTGCAGGCAGCGGAGAGTGACGAGTATCGCAAATTTTCGCCGAGCGACGCCCTTCGCGATCCGCGAGCGGTAAATGCGGCCGGGGCGACGCCGGCAGCGGCGCCTGCGGATTTGCATCGCGGCCGGTGGCATAATTGACTGCACGCCTCATGCGTAGCAGTAGCGCATTTCATGGAGACACAGCAAATGCACCATACCCGCCGCCGCTTTCTCAAGACCGGTGCTGCCAGTGCGATCGGCGGCTTTCCCGCGATCGTTCGCGCGCAGTCGAAAATCACTCTCAAGATCGCGCACTACGTGCCGGCGCTGCACGGCCTGCAGCGCGAATTCATCGAGCCCTGGGCCCGCGAGATCGAGACCAAGACCAACGGCGCGGTCACCTTCCAGATTTCGGCCGCCAACTCCTCGTTGGGGCAGGCGCAAAACCAGCTTGACCAGGTGCTCAATGGCGTGACCGATATCGGCTTCGGCCTGTGCGGCATTCCGCGCGGCCGCATGACCCGCTCGACCATCATCGAGATGCCGTTCCTGGTGAAAACCGCCGAGGCTGGCTCGCGCGCCCTGTGGAACCTGTATCCGAAATACCTGAAGGACGACTACAAGGGCTTGAAGCCGCTGCTCTTGATGACGCACAACGGCGGCCTGATCCACACCAAGGACCGGCGCATCGAAAAGCCGGAGGACCTGCGCGGCCTGCGCATCCGCACGCCCTCGCCCACGGTATCGTCGATGCTCGAATTCTTCGGCGCCACGCCGGTCGGCATGCCGCCGGGCCAGGCCTACGAAAACATCCAGAAAGGCGCGCTCGATGGTGCGGCCTTTCCCTGGGATCCGGTGCGTGCCTTCAAGATCGACGAGGTCACCAAGTTTCACTTCGATGCGCAGCTCTACACCGCTTCATTCTGGTTCGCCATCAGCGAGAAGAAGTTCAACTCCCTGCCCAAGGATGTTCAGAAGGTGATCGACGCGGCTTCCGGCGAGGCCCTGCTGTCGAAGGTGCAGGGTTGGTGGGATGCCTGGGACAAGGCCGGCAAGGCGGCGGCGCAGGCACGCAACAGCACGATTGTCACGCTCGATAAAGCTGGCCGCGAGCAGTGGGACCGCACCTTAGTGCCGATGTTCAACAAAACCATGGTCGAGTTCGAGAGCCAGGGCATCAAGAACGCGCGCGAGATCTATATCGAGATGCAGCGCCAGGTGGCGAAGTTCCAGAAGGCTTAGAAAACGTTGACCAAGTCCCTGGAATCCGGATTCTCGAACGCAGAGTTGTATCGATTCGATATTGTGCAGGAGGGGCTTTTTCGAACGTCGGACTTGGCAGGTGTTTCCTCGACGGCGGCGGGCGACCACCCGGCCGCCATGCCCGGCCCGATGCCGAACCGCGACCATGCAATGGCTTGAAACCTTCACGCGCCGCTGCGCCTATGTTGGCGTGACCCTGCTGCTGCTGTGCGCGGTATTGAATGTCGGTGATATCGCCACGCGCCGCCTGACCAATCTGAACGTGACCGGCATGGTCGACATCACCCAGCTGATGGTGATGGCTTGTGCGTTCATGTGTATTCCGTTCACCTTCATGCGCGAAGCGCATATCGACGTCGACTTCATCACCACCCACCTGCCGCCGCGCATCAACAGCGCGCTCTTGGGTGTGTGGAGC
>JAYVWK010000150.1:0-8123 GCA_043786185.1 Burkholderiales bacterium | reverse complement strand
TCGTTGAAGGCATAGTAACTGCGCAAGAGCGCCGGTGCGTTGGGCAGCAGATCACCCGCGCGCCACACCGGCGAGCTGGAAATCGGGTTCACCGGCGCCGGCAGAACCACAAAGCCGGCGCGCTCGAAAATCAGGCGCGCACGGCGCATGTGGAAGGCGCTGGTGACCAGAATGATGCGGCTCACTTTCTGTGGCAACAGCATGCGCGCGGTGAACTCGCCGTTTTCGACGGTGTTGCGCGATTGGTCCTCAAGCCACTTGGCGCTGATGCCGAAATCGCGCGCCAGCACTGTGCGCATCACCTCCGCTTCGGTGGGATCGAAGTCGTCAGGCTTGCCGCTGGTCACCAGCACCGGCAGCCCGGTCTGCCTGACCAGGCGCGCACCGGCGTGCACCCGCTCCAGGGTGAACGGACCCGGCGCGGAATCGGTCACCTTGCCCGCTGCATCGAATGTGAGGCGCCGACCGCCACCCAAGATCACGATCGCATGCGCGCTGCCGAAGCGCGGCGCCGCGGATTCCAACTCGACCATGCGGGTGAGGAATGACGACACCACGGGCATGCCAAGCACCACGACCAATAGCGCGCACACAGCCATCAGCCAGCGCGCCAGCCCCGGGCGGCGCCGCACCAGGAGCCATGCCAGCACCAACAGCCAACCCAGCCCCAGGGGCGGCAGCAACAGTTGCTTGGCGACGCTGCCGATTTCCCAGATCATCGAGTGCCGCTCGTCTCAGGTGCGCGCAGCCGAAAACTGCTCGCTCGCGCCCACCGCCGGCTGCAGTTTGCGCGCGATGAGTACACAGGCAACTGTCAGACCGGCGGCGCACCAGCCCACAGTTCCAAAGCCGGTCAGCGAACCATCGGCGGCATGGCCGATCATGGCACCCGCCAGCAGCGAGGCCACGCCTGCCGCAAGATTCTGCGCCGAACTCGAAAGACTCATGAAGGCGCCGCGCGTGCGCGGATCGACGCAGCCGGTGACCAGCGCCATCAGGGGAATGAAGCGGCCTGACATCAGCACCATGAAGAGCGTGCTCACCAGCAGCAAGGTCGCCAGCGGCGCGCGCGGCATGTGCGTCAAGATCAGGATCGGCACAACCGAGCAACAGGCGAGAATGACGAACATGCGGCGCTTGCCGAAACGGTCGGCCGACCAGCCGATCAGGCGTGAAGTGAAAACGGTGGCCAGACCGCCCGAGAAGAACACCCAGGCCAGCTCCGCTTCGCTGATGCCGACATTCTTGACCTGATAGGCGCTCAAGAACGGAAACACCGCGAACCCGGACAGCGTGAACAGAAACACCGCGGCCAGGGCGCGGCGATGGGTGGCGGAACTGAAGAGCCCGGTGAAGCGCCCGATCCAGCCGATGGGCGAGGCCTGCGATGCGCGCACATGGGCATCGATGCGCGGCACCGCGCCGGCGATGCAAAACCACAGCGCCAGACTGATCCCGCCAAGCGTGAAAAACGGCGCATGCCAGCCCAAACGCGTGGCCAGCAGCAGGCTTGCCGGCACCCCGAGCACGGATACCAGCGGAAACGCCGACATCACCAGTCCCATGGCGCGACCGCGGCGCTCGGCCGGAATCAGGTCTCCCACGATCGCCATCACCAGGGAACCAACCACGCCGCCGGAAGCGCCAGCCAGGGCGCGTGCCGCCAGCAGGGACCAGAATCCGGGTGCCAGCGCACAGGCCAGTGTTGCCACCACAAACAAGGCATAGACCAGCGCCAACACCTTCTTGCGGTCGAAGCGATCGATCACCAGGCTTGCCGCCAGGCCCGCAACAGCAGCAGCCAGCGCGTAGACCGATACCAGGGTGCCGAACTGACTTGCCGTGATTCCCCACTCGCGCATGAATTGCGGCGCCAGCGGCGTGAGAATCATGAAGTCGAGCAGGTGCGTGAACTGCAGCGCGGCCAACAGCCAAAGGACCACGCGCTCTCGATGTGCCGACAAAGGATGCTGCGATACCTGCATGGGACCCTGCCTTGCGCACAACCGGAGGCGATCCCGCAGGTCGCCTTCAAAAACGCAATCGGCCCGCCGCTTGCGCGAGTGGGCCGATCGACCTCTACTGGTGCCGCCTGCCGGAATCGAACTGGCGACCTACGCGTTACGAGTGCGTTGCTCTACCAACTGAGCTAAGGCGGCAAAGACCTTATTTTATCAAGATATCAAGAAATCGTCGGCTCACGCCGCCAGCATCTCGCGCGCCGCCTTGCGTGTAGTCGCCGTAATCGCAGCCCCCCCCAGCATGCGTGCGATCTCTTCAACCCTGCCTGCGCGTGCCAGCGGACTGACCTGGGAAACGGTGCGGCCGCCCGCGCTTTCCTTGGCCACTTGCCAATGGTTGTCACCCTGGGAAGCCACCTGCGCCAGATGGGTCACGCACAGCACCTGGCGCTCGCCGCCCAGGGTCTTCAACTGGCGACCCACGATTTCCGCCACCGCGCCGCCAATGCCGGCATCGACTTCATCGAAGATGAGCGTCGGTACCCGCGCGGCGCGGCTGGCGATCACCTGGATGGCCAGCGCGATGCGCGACAACTCGCCACCGGAGGCCACCTTGGTAAGTGCGCGCGGTTCGACGCCCGCATGTCCGGCGACGCGGAATTCGATGCGCTCCAGCCCGTTCGCGCCACCTTCTTCGAGCGGCTCTAAGGCGATTTCGAAGCGGCCGCCGGTCAAGGCCAGATCCTGCATGGCCGCTGTCACCTGGCGTGCCAGCAGCGCGGAAGCCTTGGCGCGCGCGGCGGACAGCTTGCGCGCCGCCGCGCCATAGGCAAGCTGTGCCGCCTGCATTTGTGCGGACAGCGCGCCCACATCGGCCGCCAGCTTCAGTTCCTCCAGGCGCGCCTTGAGGCGTGCCTGCTCCTCTGGCAGGTCGCCCGGCGCCACCCGAAAACGACGGCCCGCGCCATGCAGCGCTTCAACCCGCGCCGCGGTTTGGGCCAGGCGCTGCGGGTCGAGTTCGGCCCGGCGCAGGTACTGCGCCAGTTCGCGCGCCGCCTCCTGCACCTGGATGCGTGCCGGTTCGAGCTGGTCGCTGATGGCTCGCAGGGCCGGATCGTAGTCGGCCAGGCCCTCGAGCCTGGCACTCACGGATGAAAGCGTGCCGAGCGCCGCACTGTCGCTCTCGGACAAGGCGTCGATCGCCGCCTCGACACCTTCGATCAGGCTGGCCGCATGTGCTAAGCGCGTGTGCTCGCGCTGCACCTCGTCCCACTCGCCCGGGCCTGGCGCCAGGCGATCCAGTTCCTCGACCTGCCAGGCGACTCTTTCGCGTTCTTCCGCAAGCCTGCGGGCGTCGCCTTCGGCCGTGGCCAAGGCGTCCTTGAGCTTGCGATAGCGCACATGCGCTTCGCGCACCGCGGCGGCCTCGGCGTCCAGACCGGCATGGCTGTCGAGCAAAAGGCGCTGCGCCTCCGGGCGGCCGAGCGACTGGTGCGCATGCTGGCCATGAATGTCGACTAAAAATTCGCCGGCCTCGCGCAATTGCGCCAGGGTCGCACTGCGGCCATTGATGAAGGCACGCGAGCGACCGTTGGCATCGATCACCCGGCGCAGGATGCAGGAACCCTCCTCGCTGCCCAGTTCATGCTGTTCGAGCCAGTCGGCAAGCGCTTGCGGGGCGTCGAAATCCGCGCTGATTTCGGCCTGGCGCGCGCCTTCACGAATCACGCCGGCTTCGCCGCGCTCACCCAGCACCAGGTTCAGAGCATCGATCAGGATCGATTTGCCGGCACCGGTCTCGCCGGTCAGCACCGTGAATCCGGGCGCCAGCTCAAGCTCGAGCGCCTCGACGATGACGAAATCGCGAATGCTCAGGAAGCGCAGCACATCGACATCCGAAGAAAGATCACTGCGCGGGCGGCAGCGAGCTCCAGTGGAGCTTTTCGCGCAGCATGCGGAAGTAGTCGTAGCCGCGCGGATGCAGGAAGCGGATGGTGTGTTGCGAGCGGCGAATCGTGATGCAATCGCGCTCCTGCAGGGTGATATGCGCCTGGCCGTCGAAATGCGCGCCGGCATCGCGCCCGCGCGTCAGGGTCATTTCGACCTCGCAATCGTCGGATAGTGCGATCGGCCGGTTTGACAAGGCATGTGGCGCCACCGGTACCAGCACGATGGCCGCAAGATTGGGATGCATGATCGGCCCGTTGGCCGACAGCGCATAGGCGGTCGATCCGGTCGGCGTGGCGATGATCAGGCCGTCGGCGCGCAGGTTGTAGCCGAACTTGCCATCGATGGTCACGGTCAGCTCGACCATGCCGCCGATCGCACCGCGACTGACCACCACATCGTTGAGCGCCAGGGTATCGAGCAGCACTTGACCGTGGCGTGTCACGCTGCCTTGCAGAATGTGACGCTCCTCGGCGTCGTACTCGCCTTCGAGGATCGCCTTCAGGGCTTTTTGCGTATCGCTCAAGGCGATATCGGTCATGAAGCCTAACCGTCCCTGATTGACCCCCACCAGCGGCACATCGTGTGCCGCCAGGATGCGCGCCACTGACAGCATGGTGCCGTCACCACCCACCACCACCGCCAGATCGACCTGGCGCCCGATCTCGCCCACCGCTGCCGTGGCAAAGCCGGACAAGCCGATATTGTCCGCCGTATCCTTCTCCACGATCGGGTTGTAGCCGCTGGATTTCAGGTAACTCGCGATGGCCACCAGCGGCTCGGCAACGCCCTGGCTCTGATATTTGCCGACGAGCGCGATGTTTTTGAACTCTGATGCCATGGCGTGGATTAAAGCACAAGGCGCGGCGTGCTTGCAGGCGACACGATGCGCATCAATCGCTTCAGCGGAACGTCGGCTTCGTCGCCGGCGCGCTTGCGTCCGGCCATGCCCTGCATGCCTTGCAGCAATGCCGCATACAGGCCGGCGGCTGCGATCACGGCCATGCCCACAAGCGACCAGCCATCGGGAACATGATGCGTAACCACGATTCCCAGGCCGGTGGCGAACAACAGCTGAGTATAGGAGATCGGTGCCAGGCTCGAGGCAGGTGCGCGCTGGAAGGCGAGGATCAGCAGCAAATGCCCGCCTGCTCCGAACAGGCCCAAGGCAACCAGCAAGGGCCATTGCTGCAGGGTCGGGGGTTGCCACACCCACAGCACCGGGCCGCTGGCGATGAGCGCCCCCACCAGACCGGTGAAGAAAAGAGTCGTCACCGGATCGTCGGCGCCGGCGTATTTGCGCGTCAGAATCTGGAATACCGCGTACACCAGTGATAGGCACAGCGGGATCGGCGCCGCCCAGCCGAACAGGCCGCCGCCCGGGCGGATGATGATCAACACACCGCAAAATCCGGCGATCACCGCAGCCCAGCGTGCAGGCGAGACCTTCTCACCCAGGAAGCTCCTGGCCAGCAGGGTCACGATCAATGGCGTGACAAAGGCGATCGCGGTGAATTCAGCCAGCGGCATCACGGACAAGCCGGCGAACGATAGACAGGTACAAACAATCAGGATCGCACCGCGCCCGACCTGCCAGCGCGGGTTGTCGGTACGCCACAGGCGCGCACCCATCGGCGGGCCGAACACCAGCAGCATCAACGCGACGTGAAAGAAGTACCTGAACCACACCAGTTGCAATGTGTGCACTTCGCTGCTCAGGTGTTTAGCCAGCACATCGAGGCTGGCGAAGGTAAAGGCACAGCCCAGCATCATGAGGATGCCGGCCCTGACCCCGGCCCCCTGTCAGGCAAGCGCAAGGCAGGCCAATCGCCACCGCGCGCGCAAACACCCCGCAGGCCAGCGCCGCTGCAGCAAGCACGGCGCGGCTCGCGAGCAAGGCGCGAGGATCAAAAATGGCGCGGACGCGATGGGCGAGGCATGCCCGCATTTTCCCACAGGGCTCCTTCCATAGCGCCAACCTGTGCAACAATTCTCCGCTCCAGAACAGTGCCGCGAGCCATCACTCCATGTTGTTGCGCCTACTCCTGCTTCTACTGGTGCCCACCAGCGTATTCGCGCAAGGAACCACCTTGCGCATCGGCATCGGCGCCGACATCACCTCGCTCGATCCGCATCACATCAATATCGGGTCGAACAACAACGCGCTGTGGCATATCTACGATGCGCTCACCCATGTCAACCCGGATGCGCGACTGATTCCGGGGCTGGCTGAAAGCTGGAAAGCGGTTGACAAGACCACCTGGGAATTCCGCCTGCGCCGCGGTGTGAAGTTCCACGACGGCAGCGAGTTCGGCGGCGCCGATGTGATCGCCTCGATCGAGCGCGCCCGCGCCGCCGAGAAAAGCGGCGGTCAGTACGGCTCGTTCACCAAGGCGATCGTCGAAATGAAGGCACTCAAACCGGACGTGGTGATGTTCAAGACCGCGACGCCCTACGCGATGCTGCCCTACGACCTGAATTCGATTTTCATCATCAGCGCGCGCGCCAAGACCGCCACCACTGAAGATTTCAACGCCACACGCGGCGGCGCCGACGGCAAGCCGCTGGGGGCAGGCACCGGGCCCTACAAACTCGCGGAATACAAACGCGGCGAACGGGTCGACCTGGAGCGCAACGACGCCTACTGGGGGCCCAAGCCGGCTTTCGCAACCGCTTCCCTGCGCATCCTGCCGACCGACGGGCCGCGCCTGGCGGCCCTTTTGGCCGGCGACATCGACATGATCGAGAACATCCCGACCGGTGACGCCGTGCGCCTGAAACGCGACGCCAGGCTGGTGCTGGCGCAGAAGGTGTCGTGGCGCACCCTGTTCTTCCACATGGATCAGTGGCGCCGCAACCCGCCGGGCGTGACCGCCAAGGACGGCAAGCCGTTGGCCATGAACCCCTTCACCGACGTTCGCGTGCGCCAGGCCATTTCCAAGGCGATCAATCGCGGCGCCATCGTCGAGCGCGTGATGGACGGCCTGGCCCTGCCGGCCGCAAACCTGGTGGCGCCACCTGTTTTTGGCCACGTCGCCGCCTTGAAACCGGACGCAGTCGATGTAGAGGGCGCGAAGAAGCTCCTGGCCGAAGCCGGCTTCCCCGATGGCTTCGCGCTGACCTTAGCGGCGCCCAACAACCGCTATGTCAACGACGACCAGATCGCCCAGGCGGTAGCGCAGATGCTCACGCGCATCGGCCTTGCCGTCAAGGTGGAAACCTACCCTGCGGCTACCTATTTCACCAAGGCGCGCAACGGCGAGTTCGCCTTTGCGATGCTGGGCTGGGGCTCGTTTTCGGGCGACCTGGCGCTGCGCGCCCTGCTTGCCACACCCAATCCGGAGAAAGGCTTTGGCACCTGGAACTGGGGCAGATTTTCATTGCCGCGGGTCGACGAACTGCTGGAAGCCGGGTTCCAGAATACCGACGACAAGCAGCGCGAAATCGGTGCGCAGGAGGCGGCCACGCTGGCGCTTAAGACCTACGGCGCGATTCCCCTGCATCATCAGATCGCCACCTGGGCCATGAAAAAGCACTTGAGCTACGCCGGTCGCACCGACGAATACACCTTTGCCCATCAGGTCAAGGCGCAGTAGAAGAACGACCGGGGTCTTAGCCTCGGCGCAATCCAAACGCAGGGGGCAGCATGCAACGCACACGCGCTTTCGTATTCACCGGCGCACTCGTCGCCACAGTGTTGCTCGGTGCCTGTGCGCAGCTACCCGAACGCATCGAAGGTGCCGCCGGCGGCCCGCGCTATGCGGTAGATGCCACTTGGCCCAAGCCCCTGCCCAACAACTGGATTCTGGGCCAGGTCGCGGGCATCGCCACCGACCGCGATGACAACATTTGGCTGGTGCACCGCCCGCTCTCTCTGACCGAGGATGAACGCGGCTCGACCCTCAATCCGCCGCGCTCGAAATGCTGTGCCGCAGCGCCGCCGGTGTTGCAGTTCGACCGCAGCGGCAAGCTGTTGCGCTCCTGGGGCGGCAAGGGTCAGGGCTACGATTGGCCCGCCAACGAACACGGCATCTATGTCGACCCGAAGGGCGATGTCTGGGTGGGCGGCAATGCCAACACCGACCACATGCTGCTCAAGTTCACCGCTGACGGCAAGTTCCTGATGCAGATCGGCAAGCCGGGCGCCAGCCTGGGCAGCAATGCGCCGGACCAGTTGGGGCGCCCCGCGCACATGGAACTCGACGCCGCCGCCAA
>JAYVWK010000149.1:0-6506 GCA_043786185.1 Burkholderiales bacterium | reverse complement strand
CGCCAGCACGTTCGCCAGGGCAGCCTCGCAGGCGTCGGAATACATGCCCAGGCATTCGCGGCTGATGCGCCCCTGCGGCTCCACCCCGGCCGCTTCGATGATCAGGAGCCCGGCGCCGGACACGGCGAGGTTGCCAAGATGGATCAGGTGCCAGTCGGTGGCGCAACCGTCGATCGCGCTGTATTGGCACATGGGTGAGATCACGATGCGATTGGGCAAGGTGAGGCCGCGCATGGTGATCGGCTGGAACAAGGCGCTTGCCAAAAATCGTCTCTCCCCCGGGTTGCGTGGTTGCGTCAGTCCGGCTGCACGCCGGCGGCGCGCAGCAGGCTGCCATACGACTGCACCTGCTCGCGGATGAACGCGCCGAATTGCTCCGGCGTCGAGGGGTTGGGCAGGAATGCCTGCTTTTCCAGCGCCGCGGCGATCTCGGGCTTCTTAAGCACGGTGCCCAGCTCCCGGTTGAGGCGGTCGACGATTTCGCGCGGCAGCCTGGCCGGCCCGATCAGGCCCATCCAGTTGGAGATGGTGAACTGCGGCAGACCGGCCTCGTGAATCGTCGGCACATCGGGCAACAGCGGCGAGCGCCGGTTGAGCGTGGTGACCAGGGCGCGCAGCTTGCCTTCCCTGACGTACGCCAGGGCCACCGCCGGCGGGTCCATCAGGGCCTGCACGCGATTGGCGAGCAGGTCGGGCATCACCATCGGCGCCGACTTGTAGGGCACATGCAGCATGTCCAGGCCGAGCAGCGCGTTCATCTGCGCGAAGGCGACGATGCCGCTCGGGTTGCCGGTACCGTAGGCGAGCTTGCCGGGATTGGCCTTCACGTAAGCGGCGAATTCCTGCAGAGTGGTCGCCGGCACGCTGCTGTTGACGAACAGGAATACGGTATAGCGGCCGATGTCGCTGATCGGGACGAAATCGTTGACCACGTCGTACGGTGGATTCTTGCGCAGCGCCGGCACCGCCGCCAGCGGCCCGCCGCTGCCGATGCCCAGGGTGTAGCCGTCGGGGGCCGAGCGCGCGACCTCGATGGCGGAGACCGCGCCGTCCGCGCCCGGCCGCGGTTCGATCACCACCGGCTGGCCCAATGCGGCAGCCAGGGCCGGCGACAAAACGCGCATGACCGCGTCGGTGGAAGAGCCGGCCCCGAAGGGAATCACGATGCGGATCGGTCGCGTCGGGTATTGCGCGGCGGCGCCCACGGCGAACAACAGGGTTGCGAAAAACACTGCGCTGCGCTGAATCATTTCAGACCTCCGTCGATGTTGCCGTAGATGGCGCGCGCGGCCGCCGCGCTGACCTTGTGATTGGCGAGGTCGGCGGTGAGCGCGTCGCGTGCGCGCGCGTGCGGGTCGCCGTAGCCGGCGCCGCCCGCCGTCTCCAGCACCAATCGGTCGCCGCGCGACACCGTGGTGACGCATTTGGAAATTTGCAGGGTGCTGCCATCGGCACGGTACAAGGTTGCGAGCGACATCGCGCCGTCAGCGCCGCCGGCCACGCCGCGGGCGGCGGTGAAATGGCGCTCGCCGCGAAAGGTGAAACGGATGTCGTCGGCTAAGAATTCGTATTCGCGCACCACGCCCAGACCGCCGCGTTGCCGTCCGGCCCCGCCGGAATCCGGCCGCAGGGCAAAGCGTCGTATGCGGATCGGGGCGTCGATACACAAGGCCTCGATCGGCTGGTTCATGCTGTTGGAGCCATCGGTCTGCAGGCAGTCGACGCCGTCGGTCTGCGCGCCAGCGCCGGTGCCGCCGCACACCAGTTCGGAGAGGATGAACGGGCTGCCGTCGGCGCGACGCCCGCCGAAGGCGAGCATCACCGACAGCCCGGCCGACGCCGCCGGTACGCGGTCGGGCACGGCGTCGGCGAAGGCACCGATCATCGCGCCGCAGATGCGCTTGATGGTCGCCGTGCGCGCATTCACCGCCGCCGGCGCGCGCGGATTGACGATCGAGCCTTCCGGCAGGTGCAATGTGACCGGGCGGAAGCAGCCGCCGTTGGTCGGAATCTGCGCATCGGTCAGGGCGCGTACCGCGTAGTACGCCGCCGCCTGCGCGCCCGAAGGCACGCAATTGATCGGGCCGCGCACCTGCGCGGACGAGCCGGTGAAATCGAAGTGGATGTTGCCGTCGCCGACAGTGACCGCGACTTCGATGCGCACGCGCCGCTCGAGGTCGACGCCGTCGTTATCCAGCCAGTCGACATAGCGATAGGTACCCGCGGGCAGTGCGCGCAGTGCCGCGCGCGTCATCTTTTCGGAGCGGTCGAGCAGGAGGCCGAAGATCGTCTCGATCCGGTCGGCGCTGTACGCGGCGCACAGTTCGCGCAGGCGGCGCGCGCCGACCATGCAGGCCGAGAGCTGGGCGTTCAAGTCACCCATGAAAGTATCCGACAGGCGGATGTTGAGGCGCAGCATCGCCTCGAGCGTCTCGTTGACCACGCCGCCTTCCATGTACTTGAGCGGTGGGATGCGCAGGCCCTCCTGGTAGATCTCGGTGGCGTTGGTCGGGATCGACCCCGGCGCCATGCCGCCCATGTCCTGGTGGTGCACCGTGGTCACCGAAAAGCCGACCACGCGGCCCTCTGCCTGCACCGGAATGAACAAGGTGATGTCGGGCAAGTGCGTGCCGCCCGAATAGGGGTCGTTGAGGATATAGACGTCGCCCTCGGCCATGCCGGCCACCGGGTACTTGCGCACCACCGCGGCGAGCGCCGGAATCATGGTGGCCAGGTGGATCGGGATGGCGGTGGCCTGCGCGATGGTCTGGCCGTCCGCGGTGAACAGGGCCGCCGAGCAGTCCATGCCTTCCTTGACGATCGGCGAGAAGGCGCTGTGCAGCAGCGTCATCTGCATCTCGCCGGCAATGCCCTCGAGCTTGTTGCGCACGACCTCCAGGGTGATCGGATCCACGCCGCGGGTCAGAACATCGACGCTGTGGTTCATGCTTGCCTCGTCAGGAGCAGGACTTCATTATCAGCGACCCGGCCGCTCCAACCCGGTTCGATCAGCGTGGTGGTGTCGCTTTGTTCCACGATCGCCGGGCCGTGCAGCGTGTCGCCGGGAATCAGTGCATCGCGATCGACCACCTGCGCGCTGACATAATCCTCCAGGCCGGCAAGCAGTATCGCGCGGCTGCTCTTGGCGGCGAGCGCGCCACCTGCCCTGCCGGCGCCAGGCGCGGCGACCGGGGCAGTCGCGCGATTGGCGGCGCGCTGCACCACCCGCAGGTTGACAAAGCGCGCCGGCGAGCGGGTGTGGTGGCCGTACATCCGGTCATACAGCACGCAGAACGCCTCGTAGAGGGACGAAACCAGGGTCGCCGGATGGTCGATCGCCAGTGGTATTTCGATATGGTGCGCCTGGCCGACATAGCAGACGTCGGCGTAGCAGGTGGTGGTTACGCGATCCGCCGCCACGCCTTCCTCGGCCATGCGCGCGCTGCACTCCGCGCTCAATTGCGCACAGATGTGCAGGATCTCGTGCACTTCCGCCTCGCCGAAGCGGGTCAGGAAGCCGGCGGCGGCTTCGTGCTCGATCAGTGCCGCCAGCAGGCCCGAGGCGCACAGCACGCCCGGATAGCGCGGCACCACGATGGTGTTGATGCCGAGTTCGGCGGCCAGCGCGGTCGCGTGCAGCGCGCCGCCGCCGCCGAAGGGCATCAGCGAGAAGCGGCGCGGATCCACCCCGCGACTGATGGATACCAGCCGGATGCCCTCGGCCATTTGTGCGTTGAGCACGCGGTGGATGCCCAACGCCGCCTGCCGCAGGGTGAGGCCGAGCGGCTGCGCCACGGTCTCCTTGACCGCGCGCGCCGCCAGCCGCGCATTGAGGGCGAGGGTGCCGCCGGCGAAGTACGCCGGGTCGAGATAGCCCAGGACGATCGAGGCGTCGGTCACGGTGGCTTGCCGGCCGCCGCGCCCGTAGCAGGCGGGGCCCGGTTCCGCCCCGGCGGATTGCGGGCCCACGCGCAAGCCGCCCCCGGTGTCGATCCAGGCAATGCTGCCGCCGCCGGCGCCGATCGAGTTCACATCCACCATCGGCACGCGGATGCGAAAGCCGTCCAGCAGGCCCTTGGGGCGGATCACCGGCTGGCCGCGGGCGATCAGCGCGATATCGCAACTGGTGCCGCCGATGTCCACCGTGATCAGGTCTTCGTGGCCGACCGAGCGCCCGGTTTCACGCGCACCGACTACTCCCGCGGCGGGGCCCGAGAGAAACAGGCGAATCGGACGCTGCCTGGCGATGCGCGCCGAACACACCCCGCCGCGCGACTGCATGATCTGCAGGGTCGCGGGCACGCCTGCTGTGCGCAAGTCGCGTTCCATGGCGGCCAGGTAGCGATCGAGGCCCGACTTCACGTAGGCGTCGAAAGAAGTCACCACGGTGCGCTCGAATTCGCGGAACGCCGGGTCAACTTCGGAAGAAATCGACACCATCAATCGCGGGTGCCGCGCGCGGATGAAGTCGGCGGCACTGCGCTCATGCGCCGGGTTGACGAAGGAGAACAGGAAGCACAGCGCGATCGCCTCGACACCGTCGGCCACCAGCGCGTCCACCGCCTCTTCAAGCGAGGCGGTGTTAAGCGGGGTCAGCACCGCACCGTCCGGGCCGATGGATTCGACCACGCCGCGGCGGCGCGCGCGCGGCGCCAGGAAGCCCGGTGTTTCCGGCTTGAGCAACAGCTGGTAAATCTGGCTGCGGTTCTGGCGCCCGATCTCCAGCACGTCCTCGAAGCCCGCGGTGGTGATGAGCCCGAGTCGCGCGCCGCGGCGCTCCAACACCGCGTTGGTCGCGACCGTGGTGCCGTGGGCGAAGCAGGCGACGCTGGCGGGCGCGATACCCCATTCCGGCAGCAGGCGCAGGAGCACCGTACGCACCGCGGCACTTGGATCCGCACGGGTCGAGGGCAGCTTGGCGATGCGCAAGGCCCCGGCGTCGTCGATCGCCACCACGTCGGTGAAGGTGCCGCCTATGTCCACGCCGATGCTGATCAAGAGTGCTCCGGATAACCTGAGGTACGCATGCATTATGCAAAGCAGTGGCTATACTCGAAGTATCGGCAATGGAAACTTTTGGTAATCTATGAATCTGCGCCAACTCGAGGTGTTCGAAGCGGTGATGCGCGCCGGCTCGATTGGCCAGGCGGCGCGCGCGCTCGATGTTTCGCAGCCGGCGATCAGCAAGTCGCTGCGCCTGGCCGAAGAGGCGGCCGGATTCGTGCTGTTTCGGCGCGTGCGCGGGCGGGTGTTCCCGAGCCCGGAAGCCGAAACCCTGCTGCCCCTGGTGGAGCGGGTGCGCGGCGACTTAGACAGCATCGCCTCGCACATCCGGCAGTTGCGCGAGGGCCATGCGGGCAGCGTGACGGTGGCCGCACCCGGCTCGGTGGCGCATGCCTTCATCACCCCTGCGGTGGCGCAATTCAGCCGCGAGCGGCCCAACATCCGCGTCGAGGTGATGATCCTGCCCACCGCGATGATCGCCGACCGGGTTGCCGAAAGCCGCGCCGACTTCGGTGTCGTGCACCAGCCCATCGACAATCCCTACCTCGATGGTGAGGTCATCTGCGAGGCCGAAGGGGTGTGCGTGATGCTGGCGAATCACCCGCTTGCGCAGCGCAAGAGCGTGAGCGCGCGCGACCTGCTGCGCGAGCGCCTGATCTGCTACCGCGAGGACACCTCGATCGGTGCCCTGGTGCGACAGGCCTTGCGCGCGGCAGGCGAGCGGCGCGATGTGGATATCGTGATCAACCAGTCGCAGCAGGCCTTGGATCTGGTCGAGGCGGGCGCGGGCCTGGCCGTGATGGACCCGTTTCTGCTGATCGCCGCCGGCCGGCCGACGCTGGTGGGCGTGCCGTTTCGACCAGTGTTCCCGAATCGCCTGCGCATCATCCGCGCGCGCGAGCGCCCGCGTTCGCGCGCTGCGGCGCAGCTTGAAAAGCACATCCGCGCCATGGTGCTGGCGCGCATCGGTGCCTCACCCCTGGCGGGCCTGGTCAAGCGCGTGCCGGCGGCAGATGCCAGGCTTCCCGGGAAACGGCTGGCCGCCCCGGGCAGGCGCGAGCCGGCCTGAGTGGTATCCCCAGTGTTCAACCAACATCCCGCGAGACGCCGATGAAAATCGTGATTGCCCAGATGAAGCATGAGACCAACACTTTCTCCCCGGTGGCCACGCCGCTGGCGCGTTTTGCGCGCGGCGGGGGCATGCCCCTGGAGGGGGCTGCGGCAGTCGCCGCGTTCAAGGGCACCGATTCGGCGATCGCCGCTTTTTTCGACCTGGCCCAAGCCGCCGGCGCCGAGATGGTGATCCCGGTGGCTGCCACGGCCTGGCCCAGCGGACCGGTCGAAGACGCCGCGTTCGAGACCATGGCCGGGAAGATCTGCGACGCGGTGGCGCGCGGATGCGACGCCGTCCTGCTCGACCTGCATGGCGCCATGGTCACGCAAAGCCTCGACGACGGCGAGGGCGAACTGCTGGCGCGCATCCGCCGTATCGCGCCCGCGGT
>JAYVWK010000148.1:0-11627 GCA_043786185.1 Burkholderiales bacterium | reverse complement strand
CCGTATCGTCGGCAACCGGGTGTTCGCCACCGGCGGCGGACCACCTGATCTCGAAGAGTTGTGGCGCGATTTCAATCGCAAACTCTCCGGCATGTTTGGCGGCAGTGGCGGCGGTGGCAAGCGCGCGCCGGCTGGCGGCAACAGCAGTCCGCCCAACATGAAATTGTTTGGCGGCGGCGTCGCGCTGGTGGCCGTGGTGGTCGCGCTTTTATGGGCCTCGAGCGGCTTCTTTATCGTGCCGGAGGGCCAAACTGCGGCGATCCTGCGCTTCGGGAAATTCACCGAGCAGACCGATCGCGCCGGTTTCAAATGGCGTCTGCCGTACCCGATCGAACAGCATGAGCTGGTCAACCTGCAGCAGTTGCGCCAGGTCGAGGTTGGCTATCGCAACAACGTCAAGACCAAGGTTCTCAAGGAATCGCTGATGCTCACCGATGATGAGAACATCATCGATATACAGTTCGCGGTGCAATACCGCTTGTCGTCGGCCACCGACTATCTGTTCAACAACCGTGCGCCCGACGAAACCGTGCTGCAGGCGGCGGAAACCGCGATGCGCGAACTGGTGGGTCGGTCCAAAATGGATTTCGTGCTGTACGAAGGCAAGGAGCAGGTAGCGAAATCGGCTGAAAAGCTGATCCAGCAGATCGTCGATCGTTACAAGACCGGCATCCTGATTGTCAACGTCACCTTGCAGAACGCGCAACCCCCTGAACCGGTGCAGGCCGCATTCGACGACGCGGTAAAGGCAGGCCAGGATCGTGAGCGCCAGAAAAATGAAGGGCAAAGCTACGCCAACGACGTGATTCCCAAAGCCAGCGGTGCGGCCGCCCGTTTGACCGAGGAAGCCGAAGCTTACAAGCAGAAGGTGATCGCTGGTGCCGAGGGTGATGCCAGCCGCTTCAAGCAGGTGCTGGCCGAGTACTCGAAGGCACCGCAGGTGACGCGTGACCGCATGTATATCGAAACCATGCAGCAGGTATACGCCAATACTTCGAAGGTGATGATCGACGTGCGTTCCGGCAACCCCTTACTGTATTTGCCGCTGGACAAACTGGTGCAGCAGTCGGGACCGGGCGGCGCCGGGGGCTTAGTCGAGCCCTCGGGCACCGGCGCGGCGCGCGCACCGGTGGTCGAGGCCGCCGCGGCGCCCAGCGTGGACGCCCGCTCGCGCGATGCGCAACGCAATCGTGAACGGGAGGGACGGTGATGCCGCGCGTCGTCTCAGCAATTTTCGGCCTGCTGCTGCTGGTCATGTTCGCCTCATCGACGCTCTACGTGGTCGATCAACGTCAGTACGCGATCGTGTTCGCCTTAGGCGAGGTCAAGGAAGTCGTCAACCAGCCGGGCCTGCATTTCAAGCTGCCGCCGCCGTTTCAGAACGTCACGTTCTACGAAAAGCGCATCATGACCATTGATACGCCGGATTCCGATCGCTTCATCACCTCGGAGAAGAAAAATCTGGTGGTCGACTCGTTCGTCAAGTGGCGCATCAGCGACCCCAAGCTTTACTACGTCAGCGTCCAGGGGCGCGAAACCGATGCCGTTTACCGCATCCAGCAGAGCCTCAAAGATGCGCTCAACAACGAAATCGGCAAACGCACCGTCAACGACATGGTGTCGGGCGCGCGCGACAAGGTGATGCAGGACATCAGCACCAAGGTCAACGTCGATGCCGGCAAGATCGGGGTCGAGGTCGTGGATGTTCGCTTGAAACGCGTCGAGTTCTCCGACGAAATCAAGGATTCGGTGTTCAAGCGCATGGAGTCCGAGCGCAAGCGGGTTGCCAACGAACTGCGCTCGACCGGTTTTGCCGACAGCGAGAAGATTCGCGCCGATGCCGACCGACAGCGCGAAGTCATTCTTGCCGAGGCCATCAAGGGTGCGCAGACGGTCAAGGGCGATGGCGATGCCAAGGCGGCGGCAATATATGCGGCTGCATTCGGCCAGAACCCGGAGTTCTACAATTTCTACCGCAGCCTGGAAGCCTATCGCAACAGCTTTCGCAACAAGGGCGACGTCCTGGTAGTCGAGCCCAATTCGGAGTTCTTCAAGTACCTGAAGAATCCGAGCGGCGGCTCGGCCAAGGGCAAATAAGCAACGGGCTTCGGCATTCGTGTCTACTTTCCTGGCCGCTCTGGCCCTGATGCTGGTGATTGAAGGTCTGGCACCATTGATCGCGCCGGTGGCATGGCGCGAAACCTTCCGCCGCATGACCGACCTGCGCGACGGTCAGTTGCGTTTCGTCGGCGCCGCCTCGATCGTCTGCGGCGTGCTCTTGTACCTGCTTGTCGCCTGAGAAGCATAGGTTCGCATGTCCAACTGGGCGCTGCCTGAGTACATTGCCGACGTGCTGCCACCTGAAGCCCGGCGCATCGAGGCCTTGCGTCGCGCCTTGCTGGACGCCTTTCGGGCGCACGGCTACGAGTTGACCCTGCCGCCCTTGCTCGAGTATGTAGACTCCCTGTTTACCGGAACCGGCCACGACATGGAGTTGCACACTTTCAAACTGGTCGACCAGTTGACCGGGCGCACCATGGGCTTGCGCGCCGACATCACGCCGCAGGTAGCACGCATCGATGCCCACTTGCTCAACCGCGAAGGGGTGAGCCGGCTGTGTTATTGCGGTCCGGTACTGCACACGCTGCCGGCCGGGTTGGCTGTGAGCCGCGAACCATTGCAGATCGGCGCGGAGTTGTATGGTCATGCCGGACTCGAGGCCGACATCGAAATCCAGAACCTGCTGCTCGCAGTGCTCAGGCAAAGCGGGGTGACGGTGCGCCTGGATCTCGGGCACGTGGGCGTGTTTCGGGCGCTGGCTGCGCATGCCTCGCTTGACGCCCCCGCCGGCGAGAAGCTGTTCGCACTGTTGCAGTCCAAGGACACACCGGCCATCGCTGCAGCCACCGCAGGCGTGGCCGAACCGTGGCGCAGTGCCTTGCGTTTGCTGCCGCGGATGTATGGTGGCCCTGAGGTGCTTACGCGCGCGCGGCGCGAGCTGCCGGACCTGCCGCAGATGCATGCTGCTCTTGATGACCTGGAGCAGCTGGTAGCCACCATCGAGGGTGCCGAGATCAGCATCGACCTGGCCGAACTGCGCGGCTACCAATACCACAGTGGCGTGGTGTTTTCAGCCTACACCGATGGTTTGCCCAATGCCATTGCGCGCGGTGGGCGCTACGATGAAGTCGGACGCGCCTTCGGCCGGGCGCGCCCTGCAACCGGGTTTTCACTGGATTTGCGCGAGTTGGCGCGACTCAGCCCGGACGCGCCCGAATGCACCGGAATTCTCGCCCCCTGGTCGGACGACGCGGCGCTGAAGGACAAGATCAACGCTCTGCGCGCCGCGGGCGAAGTCGTCGTCAATGCCTTGCCCGGGCATGATCGGGAGTCCTGGCTGCCTTGTTGCGCGCGCGAGTTGCGCCTCGAAGGTGGACACTGGAGCGTGGTACCGATCCTCCCAGTGGCCGCAGTGACAGGTTGACGGAGTAAAGTCGTAGCGCGTTTTCTGTCCCGTTCCTGATTGCAGCCGCGCTGCCATGTCAGGTCTTGATTGTCCGCTTCCCATTTTATGTAACAGGCACGCCATGGCAAAAAACGTAGTCGTCATCGGAACCCAGTGGGGCGACGAGGGCAAAGGCAAGATCGTCGACTGGATGACTGACCATGCAGATGGTGTGGTGCGCTTCCAGGGCGGTCACAACGCCGGCCATACTCTGGTGATTGCAGGCCGCAAGACCATTCTGCGTCTGATCCCCTCTGGCATATTGCGGCCTGACGTCACCTGCTACATCGGCAACGGCGTAGTGTTGTCGCCTGAGGCCTTGTTCAAGGAGATCGATGAACTTGAGGCCGCCGGCATCCGCGTCGCGAATCGCCTGCGCATTTCACAATCCTGCACCCTGATCCTGCCGTATCACGTGGCGCTCGACCAGGCACGCGAAGCCGCCAAGGGCGCAGCCAAGATCGGCACTACCGGGCGTGGCATCGGCCCCGCATACGAAGACAAGGCGGCGCGGCGAGCCCTCAAGGTAATCGATCTCTTCAACCCCGAGCGCTTCGCCGTCAAGCTTCGCGAAGTCATGGATTTCCATAACTTCGTGCTGACACAGTATTTGAAGACCGCCGCGGTCGATTACCAGGCGACGCTCGACCAGATGCTTGGATTCGCGCCGCGCTTGAAGCCAATGGTGGCCGATGTTTCCAATGAACTTCACGCGGTCTCGGCTGCGGGCAAGAGCCTTTTGTTCGAAGGCGCCCAGGGCACGCTCTTGGATGTCGACCACGGCACCTATCCATTCGTCACCTCCTCGAATTGCGTCGCCGGCGCGGCAGCGGCGGGGGCTGGTGTCGGTCCTTCCCAATTGCATTACGTGCTGGGCATCACCAAGGCCTATGCGACGCGCGTCGGCTCCGGCCCGTTCCCGACAGAGCTCGATGACGCCGTCGGCGAACACCTGCGCGTCAAGGGCAATGAATTCGGCTCGGTCACCGGGCGGCCGCGGCGTTGCGGCTGGTTCGACGCGGCCGCGCTCAAGCGCTCGATCCAGATCAACGGCATCAGCGGGCTTTGCATCACCAAGCTCGACGTACTCGACGGTATGGAAAGCGTCAAGCTTTGCACGGGTTACACCATGAACGGCGTGCCCTGTGACCTGTTGCCACCGGGTGCCGACAGTGCCGCAGCCTGCGTCCCGGTATACGAGGAAATGCCTGGCTGGAGCGCATCGACCGTGGGCGTGCAGCAGCTCGATCGCCTGCCGCAGAATGCCCGCAACTACCTGACACGCTTGGAGCAGGCCTGCGGCGCGCCCATCGCCCTGATCTCCACCGGGCCGGAGCGCGACCAGACCATCGTGCTGTCACACCCGTTCAAATAAGCCAGCGCTTAAAAAAATCACCGTCATGGCAGACCTCTACGTTTCCTGGAACGACTATCACGATGCCATCGAGCGGCTTGCAGCCAAGGTGCATGCATCAGGCTTCGCCTTCAATCAGATCATCTGCTTAGCGCGCGGCGGTCTGCGCGTTGGCGATACCCTGTCGCGCATCTTCAACCAGCCATTGGGCGTATTGGCGACGCAGTCCTATTTCGCCAATGCCGACAAGAGCGAAGAAACACAATGCGAACTGACTATCGGCCAGCACATGGCAAAGGTCAACGAACGCTTGGGCGACCGCATCCTGATGGTCGACGACCTGGTCGATTCCGGCAAGACCATGCAGGAAGTCGTGGGCCACCTGCGCAGCCGCTACCCCGGCATCATGGAGGTGCGCACTGCGGTGATCTGGCGCAAGGGGTCATCGGTATTCACGCCGGATTTCTGGGCGGACGATCTGCCGCATAACCCGTGGATTCACCAGCCCTTCGAAATCTACGACAAATTGAAACCGGCCGAACTGGCTGCGCGCCTGGGTGCGACATCCTGAGCGCGAACAACAAAAAGCCGCTCAACGAGAGCGGCTTTGCGTTTGCTGCAAGCAGTCGTGCGATGTCGACTCTTGAATCTGGTGCCCAGAAAGGGACTCGAACCCCCACAGTGTTGCCACCGCCAGGACCTGAACCTGGTGCGTCTACCAATTCCGCCATCTGGGCATTAACGCTGATTGCCTTGAACGCTCAAACCGAACAAAACCCTCACCACAACTCTTAAAGATTATAACGAAAATTGAAAACCAACGCACGTAAGCCAGCACGCAGCGGCACCCAGGCGCGCGGCAATCCGCCGCGCTCAAGCTTCGAAGACCGCGTCAGCATTCCGGCACGCAGCGAAATCGCTCTGGCGGTCGAGGACAATCCAGGCCTGTCCGTCGCCGGCCTGGCCGATATCCTGGCGCTCGACTCCAACGCACATGATGCCTTCGCGCGACGCATCGACGCTATGCTGCGCGACGGCGAACTGCTGCTCAAGGCTGGCGGACGCCTGGCATCCGGCACCGCCCGCGTGCTCGAATCGGGGCGCGTCAGTCGCCATCGCGATGGCTTCGGCTTCATTGCCCCCGAGTCCGGTGGCGACGATCTCTATGTGCCGCCGCATTCACTCGCCGGCGTGATGCACGGAGACACAGTGAGCTTCACTCGCCGCGGCTTTGACCGCCGTGGGCGCCAGGAAGCGCGCATCGTGGAAGTGACGGAGCGTGCGATCAAGCACGTGGTTGGTCGTTTGAAGCGCGATGGCAAGCGCTGGATGGTGTTGCCGCAGGATCGCAACTTCAGCCAGGCGGTTGCGCTTGACGGCACATCCAACGGGCGTGAGGGCGATTTTGTCAGTGTCGAAATCACGCGCTACCCCGAAGGCGGCCTGGAAATGCAGGGGCGGGTCGATGAAGTGCTGGGTGCGGAAACCGACTCCGGCATTGAGATCGAGATCGCATTGCGCAAGCACGATCTGCCGCATGTGTTCGCCGCCGCAGCCCTGGCGGAAGCCGCCAAGCTGCCGGAGAAACTGCGCCCGACCGATTACCGCGACCGCCGCGACATACGCGATCTGCCGCTTACCACCATCGATGGCGAAGACGCACGCGATTTCGACGATGCGGTATTCGCCGAGCCGATCAAGGGCAAGAGTGGCAGTCCCGGTCGCGGTTTTCGCGTGATAGTGGCGATTGCCGACGTCAGCCACTATGTGAAGCCGGGCGCGCCGCTGGATGAAGACGCCCGCGAACGTGGTACCTCGGTCTATTTTCCGCGCCGTGTGATTCCCATGCTGCCGGAAAAAATCTCCAACGGATTGTGTTCGCTCAATCCCGATGTCGATCGCCTTGTCATGGTGTGCGACATGGTGGTGGGCCCAACCGGCGTGATCGAATCCTATGAGTTCTATCCGGCGGTGATGCACTCGCAGGCACGCTTCACCTATACCGAAGTGGCCGCCATCCTGGCCGAGCCGGAAGGCGAGGCGGCGCGCAAGCGACCCGCGCTGGTGCCGCATTTGCATTCCCTGTACAAGGTATTTAAGGCCTTGCTGGCGGCACGCGCGCAACGTGGTGCGGTGGATTTCGAATCGACCGAGACCCGGCTCTTGTTCAACGATGCAGGACGCATCGAGCGCATCGTGCCGGTGGTGCGCAATGAAGCGCATAAACTGATCGAGGAGTGCATGCTGGCAGCCAATGTCTGTGCCGCCGACATTCTGGAAAAGCACAAGCATCCGGCGCTGTACCGGATTCACGCCGGGCCGACACCGGAGAAGCTGGAAAACCTGCGCGCCTTCCTTGGGCCGCTGTCGCTGGCGCTGGGCGGCGGTGACGATCCGACCGCGATGGACTATGCAAGACTGGCCAATTCAGTCAAGGGCAGGCCCGATGCCGGCCTCATCTCAAGCGTCATGCTGCGCTCGATGCAGCAGGCCCAGTACAACCCCGACAACATCGGTCATTTCGGTCTGGCGTACGACAAGTATGCGCACTTCACCTCGCCGATTCGCCGCTACCCGGATCTGCTGGTGCATCGCGCGATCAAGGCGGTGCTCAAGCACAGCCGCTACCATGAGGAAGACTGGGATGCGCTTGGCGCGCAGTGCTCGCACAATGAACGGCGTGCCGACGATGCCTCGCGCGAGGTGCAATCCTGGCTCAAGTGCCAGTATGCCTACGAGCACCTGGGCGATGAATTCGAGGGATCGATCAGCGGTGTGGCCGGGTTCGGCATTTTCGTGACCCTCGACGAACTGCTGATCGACGGCATGATCCATGTCTCGGAATTGGGGCGCGATTACTTCGTCTATGACGAGACACGTCACGTGTTGCGTGGCGAGCGCTCTGGCCAGGTTTATGGCCTGGGACAACGCGTCTCGGTGCGCATTGTGCGGGCCGATCCGGATGCACTGAAGATCGATCTCGCACTGGTCGAGGCCGGTGCGGATGAGGGCGCGTCCGCGTCGGCTGCAGCTGGCGAAACCCGTCCGGCAGCGCCGGGGTATGCCGAAGCGCGCTCCAGCCGCAAGAAAGGCGGCGCCAGCGCATTCGTGGCGCCGGTCAAGCCCAAGACGAAAGCCGCGCCGAAAAAGACGCGGCCAGCCGCCAAACCAAAATCCCGTAAACGCGTTTAAGGAAACACACCATGACACTTGCAGCCAGCATGAAATACATCGACCACGGCCAGGGCGGCGCAGCCGATTGCATGCAGATCAAGACCGGCCCTTTGCCTCAGCCAAAACCGGGCGAGGTCTTGATCGAGGTCGCCTATGCCGGCGTCAACCGCCCGGACGTGGCGCAGCGCTCCGGCAAATACCCGCCGCCGCCAGGGGCCTCGCCGTGGATCGGCCTTGAGGTTTCGGGGAAGGTCGTCGCGCGTGCCGCCGATGTGACGCAGTGGAACATTGGCGATCAGGTATGCGCATTGACCCCGGGTGGTGGCTATGCGGAATATTGCACCACGCCCGCCTCCAGTTGCCTGCCGGTGCCTGCCGGACTTTCAATGCGTGAGGCCGGCGCACTGCCTGAGAATTTCTTCACCGTCTGGACCAACGTGTTCGATCGCGGCCGCCTGGCCGCCGGCGAGACCTTCCTGGTGCACGGCGGTTCTTCGGGCATCGGCATCACCGCTATCCAGTTGGCCAAAGCCTTCGGGGCCACCGTCTACACCACGGTGGGTAACGCCGAAAAGGTAGCGGCGGTCACCAGGCTCGGGGCAGACGCCGCAATCAATTACCGCACCCAGGACTGGGCCGAGGAGATTGCAAAGCTGACCGAAAAGCGCGGTGTCAATCTGATTCTCGACATGGTCGGTGGGCCTTATGTCGAGAAGAACCTCAAGACCCTGGCACTTGACGGCAGATTGGTGCAGATTGCTTTCCTGCAGGCCTCGCGCAACGAGATCGACCTGCTGCCGATCATGGTCAAACGGCTGACGGTCACCGGTTCGACCCTGCGCCCCCGCACCATCGAAGCGAAGGCGGCGATGGCGCAATCGCTTTTGACCCGCGTCTGGCCGCTGATCGAGGCCAGACAAGTCGGTACCCTGATCCACGCCGAATTCGCACTGGCCGACGCGCCACGGGCGCATGAAATGATGGAAGCGTCGACGCATATCGGCAAGATCGTTCTCAGGGTGCGCGGCTGAGCGGCGCGACGCACCTGACATGGCCAATACACGCTTCATCTATGGTTTTCACGCGGTTGCCGGGCGCATCAAGCAACGTGCGGCGTCGGTGCACGAAGTGTATGTCGATGCCACCCGGCGCGATGCGCGCACCCGCGACCTGATCAAGCTGGCCACCTCTTTCAAGGTGCGGGTGGTCGAGGTCGACGGTCCGCGCTTAGACGGCATGGCCGGGGCCGGTCGCCATCAGGGCGTAGCGGCCAAGGCTGATGCGGTGGAGCTGGCGGTGTCGCTCGATGATGTGCTCGATGCAGTGATCGGTCCGCCTCTGGTGCTGGTGCTCGACGGCGTCACCGATCCGCACAACTTGGGCGCTTGCCTGCGCACCGCGGACGCAGCCGGCGTGCACGCGGTGATCGCCCCCAAGGATCGGGCGGTCGGCCTCAACGCAACCGTCATCAAGGTGGCCTCGGGCGCGGCCGATACCGTGCCCTACATCACCGTCACCAATCTGGCGCGCTCGCTGCGCGAACTCAAGGAGCGCGACATCTGGATCGTCGGCGCCACCGAGGATGCGCCGATTGCGCACCACGCTGCGGGACTGGCACGGCCGCTGGCCTGGGTGCTGGGCGCCGAAGGTGAGGGGCTGCGCCGGCTCACCCGCGAGACCTGCGATGAAGTACGCCACATACCCATGGCCGGCAGTATCGAGAGCCTGAATGTCTCGGTGGCGGCGGGTGTGTGCCTGTTCGAGGCCGTGCGGCAGCGCGTGGCTAGGTGAGCGAGGCGGGCGGGCCCGCGCTCGCGTTTATGGGCGGCCGGTAACTATCGACGGGCCGGACCGACCTTGGCAGCTACAAGCGCAGTTGCAGGAAGCGCAGCAGACGCGGCGCCAGAAAGCCGTTGTGGCTGCCTGGCTCGTCCACCGGATCGACCACCCAGAAATGCGGCGCGCCCTCGAGCACCACTGGCCGCGCGAAGTGCCCGGCCTGCTTCAAGGCGCGCAGAAACACTTCCGACTGGCTGCGATAGTCCACCGTGTCGTCACGCGTACCCCACACCACCAGGAAGGCGGTCGCATTGTTGCGCCCCGAAACCCATGCCAGGGGCGAGGCGTCGAAGTAGGCACGCTTGTCATCGATAGCGGCGAAGCCCATCAGCTTCTCGGTGATCATGTCGCGCGTGCGCACCTCGATGTCGTGCTGCCACTGCGCCAGCAGATCAAACACGCCATAGATCGGCACCACCGCCTTGACGCGCGTCGAAACCGTCGCATGGGGGTCTTGTGGATAGGCGCCGGCGAAGTGCGGGTGGTCGCCCGCCAGCGCCACAAGCGTTGCCAGGTGGCCGCCGGCCGAGTCGCCCATCAGGGCGATGCGTTCGGCATCGATCTTGAAGTCGGGAGCACGGCCGCGCGTGAACTGCACCGCGGCACGTACATCATGCAGCGCCTCTGGGAAGGTCTTGCGACCGGGTGCCGACAGGCGGTAGGTCACGGCGAACACCACATAACCGTGCGCCGCCAGCCAGGGTCCCCAGTGAGCATAGGCGAAAGGCCCGCCCATTTGCCAGCCGCCACCGTGAATGGCGATGATGGCCGGAAACGGACCGGCACCATGCGGGATGTACATGTCACCCGCAAGGCTGACGCCATCGTGCTGTGCGAATTCGACGCCTTGGCGCAGTTCGAATTTTCCCGGTTGGTCGGGGGTCGGGGTGGTCAAACTCATGTCGGGTCTCCGGAGTCGATAAAACAGTGCTTTGCCAGGCCAAATAGTGAGTTGTAGCGACATTGAGAGTAGCATGCGGGTCCGCCTTTGAAAGAGAACGCCATGTCCACACCTACACCTATAACCGCCTTCGTCGACGACATGGCAACCCGCATCTACGTTGAACTCTCAAGCCGGGTCGTGCTGGCGCCGGCACAGGCGGATAAACCGAAACCCACACCAGATGCCTTGGCTCGCATGAGCTACAAGCTGGCAGAGGCATTCCTGCTGGTACGCGCGGACCGCACCGGCGAGCCGGTGGTTGCCAAGTACGAAGTCAAGCTGTCTGACGTCGGCGGCCTTTAACGCTGACCGCAGAGGTCTAGCCCTACCTTCGCACGAAAAGAGCTAAGTGGGGCTGGGAAGTCTTGTAAATCAGAGCGGGCCGCTTGATTTTTGCTGTTCAATATGTTACATGAAAGAATATGCATGTATTTGAACGCGAGGTCAACGGCCATCGCTACCGCATCGCCGCCAAGTCGGTGTGGGATCCACGCCGCCGCCGCTCCGTGGCACGCCAGGTCGTCCTGGGGCCGGCAGCGCCGCCGCCGGTCGCGGATCTGGGCGCAACCCATACCGTGGGCACGCGCGCGCTCGGCGATGTCGGGGCGCTGGTCTGGGTTGCCGAACAGCTGGATCTGATCGGCCACATCGACCGAGCCTGCGGCAAAGTAGGCGCCAAGGATGGCCCATCGGTGGGCGAGTTGGCGGTGGCGGTGGCGATCCAGCGAGCGTGCGCGCCGGGACCGAAGCGCGATCTGGGCGAATTTCTGGACGGATGCGGGGCGCTGCTGTCGTGTTTGCCAGGCAAGGCC
>JAYVWK010000147.1:0-6702 GCA_043786185.1 Burkholderiales bacterium | reverse complement strand
TGCATGTGCCCTACAAGGGTGGCGCGCCGGCCTTGAATGATTTGCTGGGCGGCCAGGTGCCGGCGATGATCTCCGGCTATCCGGAAGTATCGGGCCACTTGAAGGCCGGCAAACTGCGTGCGCTGGCGGTGACCACGCCGGCTCGCCTGGGGCTGCTGCCGGAGGTGCCCACGCTGATGGAACTGGGCCTGGCCGATGCCGCCACCGCCGGCTGGACCGGCCTGCATGCGCCCGCCGGCACGCCTGCTGACGTGATCAACCGCCTCAACGCCGAAGTGGTGGCCATTCTCGGGCAGGCCGATGTGCGTGAGCAGTTTGCAAACCTCGGCCTGGAAGTGCGCCGCTCGACGCCGGCGGAATTCGCCGCCTTCGTGGCGCAACAGATCGCCAGCTGGAAGATTGCCGTGGAATTGTCCGGCGCCAAGGTCGATTGAGGCGGCACCGCAACGCAAGGAGAATCAGAAATGCGCATCGCCACACCCGAAGCCGGCAACACCCGGCGCCAGTTCCTGATCGCCACGGGCGCGGCCGCCGTCGCGCCGGGCGCGGCGCGGGCGCAGGAATATCCCTCCAAGACCATCCGCATCATCTCGCCCTTCTCGCCCGGCGCCACCTCCGATCTCGTCGCGCGCGCGCTGGGGCCGGCTCTCGCCACGGCGTGGGGGGTCAACGTGGTGGCCGAGAACAAGCCCGGCGGCGGGGGCATCGTCGGCGCCGACTTCGTCGCCAAGGCCGCGCCGGACGGCCACACCCTGCTGGTGGCAGCGGCGGCTATCGGCGTAATCCCGGCCTTGCGCGCCCACGCAAACCGATCGACCCAGTCGGATGGGGCAGCCCGATGCCTGGCACTCAGGCCGGCAAATGCCGCGATTGGCGCGGCGGCGCGTTGCCCGCGCCAGTGCCGGCCGCGCGCTTAAGCCCCACTACGGCACGGCCGGCTGGCTGGAAGCCCAAGCGCCCTTTGCCGCCGGTGCGTGCATAGTCGGCCAACAGGGTCGCCGCAACATCCTGCGGCAGAAGCATGCAGGCCGCCGTCAGGTACTCATGTACCAATTCGAACAGACGTTCCATCGCTATCTGATGGGTCTGACCCGTTCTCATGTACAACCAGTCAGCAAAGGCTAGGAAGCTGGCGAATGTGGATGCCGGGTCGGCGCGCCCCAACAGGGCCGGCAGGGTGTCGCGAAAACGCCCTGAATTGGCTACCATGTCCCAGTAGCGCGCGAAGCGCGACAGGCGTTGCAGGGTGGCAAAATCGAGTTCGTCGGTGGCCAGTATGTTATAGGGCGGGTCCGGGTTGTAGCGCATGCGGTGCGCCTCGGTATGGCGGATGATCGGCGTGCCGCGCAGGCGTTTCAGGATGCCGAACTGGATCTCATGCGGGTTCATCGCATGCAGGCGGTCGAAGCCGGCACCGAAGCTGGCCAGCGTTTCGCCCGGCAAGCCGGCGATCAGGTCCACATGCAGGTGGGCGTTCGATTCTTCCCGCAGCCAGCGGATGTTGGCCTCCGCCTTCGCATTGTCCTGCTTGCGCGAGACGCGCTTCTGCACTTCCGGGTTGAAGCTCTGGATGCCGATCTCGAACTGCAGGGCGCCTGGCGGAAAGCGCTTGATGCCGGCCTTGAGCGCATCCGGCAGGTGATCGGGCACCACCTCGAAATGCACGAAGCAGGGGTCGTCGGGATGCGCTTCGATACGCTCGATGAAGAAATCGAGGATCGCCAGGCCCGTCTTGACATTAAGGTTGAAGGTGCGATCGACGAACTTGAACTGGCGCGCGCCGCGCTCGTAGAGACCGGCCATCTGCGCCAGAAAGGCCTGCAGGTCGAACGGCCACGCTGTCTTGTCGAGCGCCGAGAGGCAGAATTCGCATTTGAACGGGCAGCCGCGCGAGGCCTCGACGTAGAGATGGCGCTGCGCGATGTCCTCATCGGTGTATTCGGCATACGGCATGACGATGTCGGACAGTGGTGGCTGTTCGCCCGCATGCACTTTCATGATCGGCTTGGGGCCATCGAGTATCTGGCTGCACAGCTTGGGAAAGCTCACGTCGCCCCAGCCGGTCACCACATAATCGGCCAATGTGCAAATGCGCTGCTCGCCCACCTCGAAGCTGACCTCCGGCCCGCCCAGCACCACCACCACCTGCGGTGCCACCGTTTTCAACATGGCGACGATACGCGTGGTCTCTTCGACATTCCAGATGTAGACGCCGAAGCCGATGATGCGCGGCGCAGCCGCCAGCAGGCGCTCGACCGCAGCCTCGGTCTTGACACCCAGCACCAGTTCGAAGATCGCGGTCTTCGCCCCAAGCGAACCCATGTTGGCGCGCAGATAGCGCAAGCCGAGCGATGCATGCGAATAGCGCGCGTTGAGGGTGCAAAGAAGGATGGTCGACATGGCGGGGCTTAAAGCAGTGGCGGATTCTACGCTGACCGGTAAGCGCCAATCGTGTTGTAATTCGCGCCGACCCTTAATCGAACCCGCATCATGAATCGTCGTCAATTCGCATCCGCCGGCGCTGCCGCCGGCATCGTCGTCGCCAGCGGCGCCCACGCCCAGTCAACCGACCTGCCGACCTGCGCCTACATCCGCACCGCCGACGTGGTGTACGAACCGACGCCGCGTGGCGTGGTCGAGACCATGCTCGACTTAGCGCAAGTGGGCAAGAGCGACGTGGTCTATGACCTCGGTTGCGGCGATGGCCGCATCGTGGTGGCCGCCGCCAAACGCGGCGCCAGCGGCGTCGGCATCGAAATCGACCCGCGATTGGTCGAATGGGCGCAGGCCAATGTGCTGGCCGAGCGTGTCGAAGACCGCGTGCAGATCCGCATTGCCGACCTGTTCCAGACCGACCTGTCGCCGGCCTCGGTGATCGCGCTCTACATCCTGCCGGAAATGAACCGCCGTCTGCGACCCATCCTCTGGCGCCACCTCAAGGTGGGCTCTCGCGTAGTGGCGAATGGTTTCGAGGTGCCGGGCTGGAAACCCGACCGCGTGGTCGAGGTGCCGACCCGCTATCTGAACGCATTTCTGTACACCGTGAAGCCGGAAGACAAGCGCAATGCCGGATGAGCGCGCGACCCGCTCGCCATCACCGCCAAGGACAGACCCCATGCAACGACGCCATTTCGTAACTTCCGCCCTGCCGCTGGCAGCCGCCGCCACCCTGCTGGCAAGCGGCCCAACCCAGGCGCAGACCGCGCAGCAACCCTGCGTGCCGGCGCGTGGCGCCGACGTGGTCTACGAGCCGACCCCGCTGGCGGTGGTCGATACCCTGATCGCCGCGGCCAACGTCGGGCCCAAAGACGTGGTCTACGACTTGGGCTGTGGCGACGGCCGCTTCCTGGTGGCCGCGGCCAGGCGTGGGGCGATGGGGCGCGGTTTCGATCTCAACTACAACCTGGTCGAATGGGCCACCGCCAATGCGCTGGCCGAGGGCGTCGATGCGCGGGTGAAATTCGAACAGCGCGACCTGTTCACCGTCGACATGAGCCAGGCCACGGTGGTGACGCTTTATCTGCTGCCGGAACTGAACCTGAAGGTACGGCCGAAACTGTGGAAAGAGTTGGCGGTCGGCTCGCGCGTGGTCTCCAACGCCTTCGACATGGGCGACTGGGTGCCGGACCGCAGCTTCGAGGTGCCGACCCGCTACCGCCGCGCCTTTTTATGGACCATCAAGCCGGAACACAAGCGCGCTTGATGCTTGCCGGCGTGCGCACCGGCGCAGGCGGCCGCCCGCAGCCGCGGGCGGCGCGCCACATCGCCAACACTCTCACCTGCAAACACATCAATGAAGTTCCAGCACGTAGTGCAGATCAACCATCCGCAGAACCCCTTGATCGATTCCTTGACCCGCGAACAAGTGTGGCGCGGCCTGGTCATGAAGGCCGAGAATCCACTGTTGTTCGTGCCCACGCTTGACAGCTTCAAATTGCTGGCCCGTCATGCGGATTGGATCGAACGCGAGTTGCATTTCGGCCGCCTGGTGGTGCGCGACCGCATCAGTTTCGAACTGTCCCACCGCATGCGGCAGGAAACAGAAGCGAGCGGCGAGATACCCGCGGCCACGCTTAAGACCAGCATCGAGGCACCGGATGAATGGCAACTATTGGTGCGCTTCGAATACGCAAGCCACCCGCCCAATGGCGTGCCGCCGGTCGACCCGCTGTACCAGCGTTTCATCCAGCGGGCCTATGTGGAAGCGGACACCGATGCCATCCGCACGATTCGCCGCCTGGTGGTCGAAGGCAAGCTGTAGAAACCTCTCGAACTTGGTGCATCGGTCGCCGGCGCGGCTCAAGCGGCGGGCGGCAGTTCCACCCAGAAGGTTGAGCCCTCGCCTTCGACCGACTCGAAGCCGATGCGTCCGTGCATCATTTCGACCAAGCGTTTCGAAATGGCCAGGCCGAGCCCGCTGCCCTGTATCGGCCCCGACTCCTCCCCCAGTCGCGCAAAGGATTGAAACAACTCGTGCTGGCGCTCCCGCGGAATGCCGCGCCCGCTATCGGCGACGCTGATGCGCAGGTAGCCATCGTCGGCCGGCCGCACATCGAGCGACACCGTCCCCTTGTCGCGGTTGTATTTCAGCGCATTGGACAAAAGGTTGAGAATCACCTGCCGGGTACGGGTCGCGTCAGCGCGCACCAGCACACCGGCGCCGGCGCGCGCGCGATTGGTGATGACGATGCCGCGCTTGTTGGCGGCCAGTTCGACCATGGCTACCGAGGAAGCCACGATTTCGGCAACGCGCACGTCGTCGATACGCAGGTCGACGTCGCCGGATTCGATACGACTCATGTCGATCACCTGATTCACCAGGGCCAGCAAGTGATCGCCTGCGTTCAGGATGTTCTCGACATAGGTCGCCTGCGCCGGCGAGAGCTTTGCGGCCTCATCGAGTTTCAACACCTCGGCGAAACCGATCACCGTCGACAGGGGAGTGCGCAATTCATGGCTGACCGACGACAGAAACACCGACTTGGCGCGGCTGGCACGTTCGGCCACATCGCGCGCCGCGCGCAAGCGTGACTTGACTTCGGCGCGTTCGCGCATGACGAAGGCGGCCGCCGTGACCACCGCCGCCACCGCCGACAGCATCGAAAGCAGCATCAGTTCATGGGTCAGCGAGGGCGGCACCAGGCTTGGCGGAATCCAGCCGCGGATCGAGAGCCCGTACAGCACCGTCACGACGAACATCACCCCACCGCCCGCGACAGCCAGCAGCAACATGTTGCCGAAGGTGGCCAGCAATGCCAGATTGGCCAGCAACCACGGCAGCGCCACCGACAGGATGCCGCCGGTCAGGGAAGACCACAGACCGACCAGAAGGATGCCCGCCAGGTTGGTCAGGATCAGGCCATGCACGATGCGCCCGCTGGCGCGGATCAGCAGGGCGCCGCACACGGGTATCACGATCGCGGCCCCGAACAAAGCCAGTTCGGCCACCGAAGGCGCACTGCGCACCAGAAGATAAAAGGCCAGCAGAGCCGTCACTGTGACCGATATCGCCAGCAGCGACTTGGCTACGCCACGATGCCGGTCACCCCAGACCGGATCGGCGCGCGAGGCCGGCGGCACGAACCAGTCGATCAGGTTCACTCTCGCACCAGGGAACTCTTCATCGGTTCAATGATACCCGCGCGCCACACAGCCCCGCCCTACTTCGGCGGCAGCGCACGTAGGTAAGCCACCACCGCATTGAGGTCGGCGGCGCTCATCCGCGCGTAGTACGACGTGCCCATCGGCGGCTTGAGGCGGCTACCGTCGGGACGCACGCCGGTGGTGATCACCCTCCTCAAGTCGGCATCGGAATAGCGCGCCAGGCCGGTGGGGGTGATGTTGGGCGAAACGCTGGTGCCCCAGGGCCCGAAGAAACTGAAGCCGCCGGCACCGAGCTTGTTTTCGATGTCGGGTGCGCCCTGCGGGCCCGGCGGCGAATGGCACTCGATGCAATGTCCGGCCGGTCCCGCCAGATACCTGCCGTAAGCAACCGGGTCCCTGCGCGGCGTGGCGGCCACTTGTCGCACCGGCGGACCATACGAGGGCGGCAGTGGCATGCGGTATTCCGACTTCGGCACCGCATTGCGAACCGCTTTTACCGAGCGCAGATAGGCGACGATCGCCTTGACGTCGTTGTCCGACAGGCCGCGATACAGTCCAACCGGCATGGGTGGGCCGATGATCGAGCCATCCGGGCGCCTGCCCTCGCGAACTGCCGCAATGATCTGGGCGTCGGACCATTTTCCGATCCCGCTATCGCGATCGGGCGTGAGGTTCGAGCTATAGGCAGTAAACGGCTTGTCTTCGATCTTCAGGCCGCCCGCCAGTTCCATGCCGGGCAAGGGCACGTTCGGCCCTTGCGGCGTGTGGCAATTGCCGCAAGCAACGATCGATTGCATCAGATAGCGCCCGCGTTCAAGCCGGGTCTCGGCCCCGGCCCTGACGGACGCCGATGCCGCCAGCACAAGCAAAATGACAAATACAACGCGCGTCGACATGGCTCGGTGCATGACTCCTCCTCAGGTTTTTGGGAAACAAGGGCTCAAGCCGGCCCGGATTCTCGCGCCCGGTCTCGCCGCGCCTGGTTCGCCCCGAAACGCAATCCTAGCCGCTGGCGCGGCAAAGGTCAAAGCTGCGCAGGGCGCGGCATCGCCAGCATTTTCTCGAACTCACCGGAGCGCATCAGGCGCGCCAAATCCT
>JAYVWK010000146.1:0-4453 GCA_043786185.1 Burkholderiales bacterium | reverse complement strand
CCGCGCTGGCGGCCGTGGCCGAAGGAATCGGGGTTGAGCGCGTAACCGACGATGCGGAAGTAGTCGAAGTTCATGTCGAGCGCCTCGACCGGCGAATTGGTGGTGTTGGACAGCGGGCCGGCGATGCCGTCGGCACCGTCGCCGTGCGCCGAGGCGCCGAAGCCGCCGCCGTAGGTTTCCAGGCACACCCGGTAGCGGCCGTCGGCTAAGCGCGCCAGGCAGGTGATGAGCGCATTGTCGAAGCCGGAGGCGATGATGCGCTCCGGCACCGGAACCACGGTGGCGAGTGCCTTCATCACCGCATCGTAGGCGCGGTAGCAGGGCAGCATGCGCGCGCGCACCGGCGCCGGCGGCTGCGGGTTGAGGATCGAGCCGTAGGGCACCTTGAGGCGTACCGGGCGGAAGCTGCCTTCGTTGAAAGGCACGTCGCCGCCGATCAGCACGCCCTTGATGCAACTCATCACCGCCGATTCGGTCGAGGCCAAGGGCGAATTGATGTTGCGCCCGACCTGCGCGCAGGTGCCCTCGAAGTCGATTTCCATTTCGTCGCCAGCCACCGTGACTTGGGCCCGCACCCACAGCGGTGCGCCGCTGCCCTCGATGTCGTCGCCGGCATCTGCGCCGCTGTAAACGCCGTCCGGCAGGGCGCGGATGGCGGCGCGCAGCTGGCGCTCCGAGTAGGCGATCAGCTCCGCCATGGTCGCCGTCACCGCGGCCGTGCCGTACTTGGCGCACAGTTGCCGCACGCGCTCGATGCCGATCGCCTTGGCGGCGAACTGCGCGTTGAAGTCGCCCAGGGTCTGGTCGGGTACGCGGATATTGGCCGCCAGCAGGCGCTCGAAGGTGCCGCCGTTCCAGTCGCGCGCCAGGCTGAACTTGAGCGGCGGCAGCAGCAACCCTTCCTGGTAGACGTCGCTGGCCAGCGCGTTCAAGCCCGCGCTGCCGCCACCGAGGTCGAGGTGGTGCGCGGTCGAGCCGGCGAAGGCGATCAGCACACCGTCGATGAACACCGGGCGGAAGATGAACACGTCCTGCAGGTGCTGGCCGCCGTGATAGGGATGGTTGTTGACCAGGAAATCGTCTTCGCAGAGGGTCTGTGCCGGATATTGCGCCAGGCAGGCGCGCAACGTGGTGTTCATCGAGCCCAGCTGCATGGGCACCATTTCCGACTGCGCGACGATGTTGCCGGCCGGATCGAGGATCGCGCAGGAAGCGTCGCGTGCCTCGCGCACGATGTTGGAGTAGGCCGAGCGCACCAGCTTGGACCCCATCTCGCGCGATGCAGCGAGCAGCGCCTGGCTGATGACCGCGTAGTCGACCGGATCGAGGCTCTTCATGTTTTTTCTCCAGCGCGCCGCAGTATCAGGTTGCCGCTTTCGTCACAGGTGGCCTGCCAGTCGGGCGGCACATAGATGGTGGCGGTCTCGTCCTCGACCAAGAGCGGGCCGGCCAAGCTGCCGGCGGCTTCGATCTGCGGCCGGTTTGTCAGTGCGCAGTCGCGTGCCGCGCGGTTCTCCATGATGCGCAAACGGCGGTTCGGGCGCGCCGCCTGCGCCGGCGGTTTGCCCGGCAGCACCGATGCTTCCAGCGCGGTGGCGCCGACGCGAAAGCCGACCACTTCGATGTTCTTGCCCGCCAGGCCCGCCCCGCCGCTGTCCATGTAGACCAGCCGGTTCGCCAGGTCGAACTGCTCGCGCAATTCGCCCACACTCAATCCGGCCAGGCGCTCCGAGGCCAGCGGCACGTCGACCTCGAAGGCCTGACCGACGAAGCGCATCTGCAAAGTGTGCGCAAAGCGCAATTCACCACGGACCTCGATGGCACGGAAGCGCTGTTCGAGATCTTCGCGCAATCCCTGCAACACGGCGCGCACCGCGGCAGGTGCGGCCTGGTCGACCGGCATGCGCTGGGTGATGGTCTCGTACTGGGTGAAGTCGGCGGCGAGCAGGCCGAAGGCCGACAGAACCCCGGCATTCTGCGGTACCACCACGGTGCGGATGCCGAGTTCCTCGGCGATACGCCCGGCGTGCAAGGGCCCGGCGCCGCCGAAGGGCACCAGCACATAGTCGCGCGGGTCGCGCCCGAGCTCGGTCGAGATCAACTGGATGGCGCGCACCACGTTGGCGTCGGCCAAGCGGATCGCACTGTCGGCGATGGCTTCCAGGGTCATGCCGAATTCCTGCGCGAGCGGCGCGAAGGCGCGGCGTGCGGCTTCGACGTCGAGCCGCATGCGCCCGCCCAGGAACGAGTCGGGCTGGATGGTGCCGCGGATCACGTGGGCGTCGGTGATGGTCGGCGCGCTGCCGCCACGGCCATAGCAGGCCGGGCCGGGATCCGCGCCGGCCGAGCGCGGGCCCACCCGCAGCATGCCGCCGGGATCGCGCCAGACGATGCTGCCGCCGCCGGCCCCCACCGAGGCGATGTCGATGACCGGCGTGCGGATCGGCAGTCCGTCAACCGCGGTCTCCGCCGCGATGATCGGCCGGCCGTCGGTCACCAGGCACACATCGGTGCTGGTGCCGCCCATGTCGAAGGTGACCAGGTTGGCGTAACCCGAGGCGCCGGCCTGGCGGATCGCGCCGGTGACCCCGGCCGCAGGGCCGGAAAAAAGCGCCGATATCGCGTTGCGGCGGATCGCCAGCGCCGGCAGGCGCCCGCCGTTCGATTGCATGATGGAAAAGCGGCCGCTGAAGCCCTCGCGCGCCAGGCGCTCTTCGAAGCGGCCGATATAGCCGTCGATGATCGGTTGCACATAGGCCGAGAGCGCCGTGGTTGAAGCGCGCTCGTACTCGCGGAATTCGCGGCTGATGTCCGAAGAGCAACTCACATGGAGCTGAGGGAAGCGCCGCTTGATCAACTCTGCCACCGTCTTTTCATGCTGCGGATTGGCGTAGGCGTTGAGCAAGCACACCGCGACCGCCTTGTACGGGCGGGCGCCCAATGCGGCGGCAAGCGTTGCTTCCGCGGCAGCTTGGTCGAGCGCGGTTGCGACGCTGCCGTCGGCCAGCATGCGCTCCTCGATCTCGATCATGTCGCGCCGCTCCACCACCGACACCGGCTTCTTGTAGACCAGTTCGTAAACTTTGGGCCGGTCCTGGCGCTGGATCAAGAGCAGGTCGCGAAAGCCCGCGGTGGTGACAAAGGCGGTCAAGCCGCCCTTGCGCTCCAGCACGGCGTTGGTGGCTACCGTCGAGCCGTGCACCAGGTCGGTGATGCGGGCGAACGGAATGCCGGCGGCGGCGAGCGCCGCGAACGCGCCCTCCTCAGGGTGCGCGGGGACGCTCGGCACCTTGGCGACACGCACCTCGCCCCCGTCGATGGCGATCAGGTCCGTGAAAGTGCCGCCGACTTCAATCCCTACGCGCATTGCCGATCTTTCATGGTTTGTTTGTCCGAAGCTGCAAGCCCTGCCTTATCCGGTTTACACCCGCTCATTCCAGCTGAATATTGAGTGGTGCAACGATGCGACGATACTCGGCGGTCTCGTCGGCGATCATTTTCGAGAACTGCGCCGCGCTCAGGTCGCCCGGCAAGGCTGCGTCGTTTTTCAACTGCGCCTGCATTTCCGGGGTGGCGATGGTTTCGTTGATGAACCCATTGAGTCGTCTGATCGCCTCGTCCGGCGTGCCTGCGCGCGTGACCACGCCGTACCACGAGTAGGACACCGCGCCCGGCAGCCCGGCTTCGACTACCGTTGGCACGGTGGGCAGCGCCGCCATGCGCTTTTCACTGGTCGAACTTGATGTTCAGAGGCAGCAACACCAAGCGCCACATCAGGGCCTCGTCGGCGATCATCTTGGCGAACTGCGGCGGCGTCAGGTTGCCGACTTCCGAGCCGTCGCGCGCCATGCGTTCGGCGGTCTCTTTCTGTTGCGTATAGCGGTTGATCTCTTCATTGAGTTTCTGGATGATCGAATGCGGCGTGCCGGCCGGCGTGACGATGCCGTACCACGAGTAGGCGACCATGTTCGGCAACCCGGCCTCGACAAAGGTTGGAATGTCCGGGTTGGCCGCCATGCGCCGCTCGGAAGTGATGGCGATCGCCTTCACCCGCTTGCCCGCAACATTCGCAAGCGAGGTACCGACGCCATCGAAATGCAGGTCGGCCCGACCGGCCATGAGGTCGATGTTGGCCGGCGCGCTGCCCTTGTAGTGCACCGCGAACAGGTCGATCGCGGCCAACGACTTGAACAATTCGCCGACTAAGTGCGAGGAGCCGGCAACGTCTTGCGTGGCCCAGTTCACTTTTCCCGGATTCGCCTTGGCATGGGCGATCAGCTGGAGCACGTTGTTCGGCACGAACTGCTGCGAGGCCACCAGCATGAACGGTTGCCGCGCCACCAGCGCCACCGGCGCCAGTTGCTCAGGTCTATAGCGCAGGTCCTTCATGGTGAGCGGGTTCATCGCCATGGTGGTGACTGTGACCATCATCAGGGTGTGACCGTCGGGCGGT
>JAYVWK010000145.1:0-15939 GCA_043786185.1 Burkholderiales bacterium | reverse complement strand
TCGTCTCTTGGTCCGGAAACCAGAGACTCCCTCAAAGGGCTCCTTTGTTCAAGTGCCCTGAGGGGGATCTACTTCCCTACATCACGTTGCGTGATCATTTCGTTGTTAAAAAACATCGTCATCGCTGATCAGGCTCACCCTCGCCGCTCTTCGTCTGGCATTTCACCTGGGGCACGGCCTTCGCAAGATGCTTCCGGTTCAGACGTCACAAGCGTTCGGCGCTCAGCGAACGTCGGACAGTCAGACGATTGAAAAGATCTACGTAATCAACCTCGACCGCGAGCCAGCCCGTTGGTCCCGCGTCAAGCAGGAGCTTGGACGCATACGAGATAGGTTCGGCAATGATCTTCTCAGCCTCACGGAACGGCACGTCGCTGTGGACGCCAGAGGTTTTTCGCAGGATCCACCCAAAGACGCCGACGTCGATCCCTATTACACGTTGGCAGATCAACTTTTTGTCGAGCCTCAACCGCAGACACTTCCAACGCGGTACGAGCTTGAAGCACCGATCCGAATGAGCAGGGCCGAGGTGGCGGTTGCCAAATCGCATATTAAAGTTTGGAGGCGAGTTGCGCAGGGTATGCAAGGACATGTTCTCATCCTTGAGGACGACGTGTGGTTTCATCCCAGTCTTGCCCGTCATCTGGACCAAGCCTGGAAGGATCTTGCGATCGAAAGCGTAAAGCACGAAGGCTTCGACGTCCTTTATGTGTCGTACATGGAGGTGACGCATGGTGCTCCTAAAACGTTCGTGTCGAGCCATGTGTTCCGACCATGGCGCGGACTGTGGTACTTGTCCGGGTACATACTCTCCCGACAAGGCGCAGAAAAGCTTCTTCGTTTACTACCTTGTCGCGGTCCAGTCGATCTTTGGATTAACCACCAGTTCAGCATGCTGAACGTGCGAGCAACAAGGCGCTCCCTTGTCCGTCAAAGAAGAGATGCCCCCTCCACCAATTCGTACTCTATTCTTCCCACCCTCTCCACGATCGGCGCAATCAACAGCGAGGGCGCCAGCCTGTTTAACATTCGTCCGGCTCAGCTACCTGTTTTCGCTTTTGGTCCAGCCAATTCCGGCCAGTCTTCCCTCGCGATGGCGTTGTCGATGCTCGGGTACCGATGCTGCAGCGATCTGAACGCGCTGCCATTGCTGGAGTTGACGCGGCTTCGTGAAGGCAGTGTTGACCGGGTCTTCAATGCGTACGTCAACGTGGGATGTCTGGAATCGATGGTCGGGGACCTTCGACGCGGCTATTCCCAAGCTAAGTTCATCGTGACTGCCCCTCCAGGCAACGCCGCTACCCAAATCGCTTGGAGCGCTCCAACAGGCCTCGAAGGCGCGGATGTTGTCGTGCTTGATTCAGGCAACCTCAATGCTTGGCGGATCCTTTGCGAGCACCTTATGTGTGCGCCACCTTCATCTTCGTTTCCGAAGTTGGAAGACCTTGGGCAACGGCACACCATCGATGCAGGCCTGCAGCCTGACCTTGCTCGCAAGCGCACAACACCTGAGCGGGATCGGTCCCCGTGGGTCGTTGACTTCTATCACCGCGGCTGGTCAGGTGTTCGGGTCGTACCCACGGCCCATGAGAGCGAGGGAAAGTGGGTCGATATCGACGATCGCTTGGAGCGCCTCGACCCGTTGCGCTGGTCTGCACGGACCGACACTTTCACCGGAAATTTGGCGCTATTCCGCCCGCTGAATGTCGAATTCCACGGTATCGAGGGCGCAACTCTTCACGTACGACGCGAAGAACTGGGCGTTCGACAATACAGCGCGGGCGCCCTGAGCAGCCATTCCACGTACCTTTTCGGGAGGTTCGAATCAACTTTCCAGGCGTGTAACGTACCTGGCGTTATTACTGGGTTCTTTCTTCACCGAAACTTACCGCATCAGGAAATTGACATCGAAATTGCCGGCAACATGCCAAGCCGCCTCATCGTCAACGTCTTCTACAACCCGGGCGATGAAGGCGCTCAGTTCGACTACGGCTATAGAGGTGCCCCAAGCCACATCGATTTGGGCTTCGACGCTTCGACGGGCATGCATCGGTATGCCATCGAATGGACGCCGTGCGAGATCCTATGGTGGGTGGATGACAGGCTTGTCCATCAGCGTGTTCTTTGGGATCCAACCCCGATTCCAAACTTGCCGATGAAACTGCATGTCAACACTTGGCCATCTCGATCCACTCAGCTTGCGGGGCGACTTAACACCCGCCGGCTTCCTGCTATGACCCGCGTGCAATCGATTCGCGTAGGAGCGCACAGCCCATCCTTGCTCGGTTGTGAAGATGGGATTCATCCAGCCTTGGCCGGACCAGTTGCCAGCGGAGTTGCAACATGAAGATACTCTCCTACAACCCCGGCCACGACGGTGCATTTGCGTATGTGGCGGACGGCCGTTTGGTGTTTTCCATTGAGGCCGAGAAGGGTTCGAAGTACCGACATTCATCGCTATCTGTCCCCGATGCGTTCGACGTGCTCGGCGAACTTCAGTCTGTTCCCGACGTGCTTTGCAGAGGGGGCTGGTGGCCCGGTGACTCTCCGCGTGGGCAGGAGGTCGTTGCTGACTACCGGGGTAGCCATCACGACCAGGTGGTTGTCAGCAAGAGGCGCGTGTTGGGCAGGACAGTCGATTTCTTCTCATCGTCCCACGAACGCTCGCACCTCCTATGCGCGTTTGGGATGTCCGATCTGCCGAAGGGAACTCCCTGCTACGCGCTGCTTTGGGAAGGCGTCATCGGAGCGTTTTATGAGATCGATGTAGGGTTGAATGTGACGAAGGTGGGCGATGTAATGCCAGAGCCTGGCCATCGCTACGCCATGCTCTACGCATTGGCAGATCCGACGTTCGACAAAAGCACGGCCGAATTCTCCCGGCTCTCTGATGCCGGAAAACTGATGGCTCTCGCTTCGTTTTCGATTAGAAGCCAACCGTCGGACGAGGAGGAGAGAATCACTTCCTTCCTTTTGCAGGATTGCCAGCACCTCAAGCCAAGCCAGTGTGAAACCTTGAAAGAGTTACGGCACTACAACGTGGGATTGGATGACCCGGAATTCCGCAACTTCGCAGGCATCTTCAGCGACCGCCTGTTCGACCGCTTTCATCGGTACGCTACGGAAAATCTGAAACGGGGCATGCCGTTGTTGATATCCGGGGGATGCGGGCTCAATTGCGACTGGAACACGAAGTGGAGAGAGTCAGGATTCTTTAGCGAAGTATTCGTCCCTCCCGTCGCGAACGATTCGGGTTCAGCGATTGGTACAGCCATCGACGCGCAGTTCCATTTCACCGGCAACCCCAAGGTCGCGTGGGATGTCTATTCTGGGCTAGAGTTTTTGGCCGACGATGCTGTCGATGCCGCTCAATTCGACGAGTGGGAACCTGACGTTGAGACGGTTGCCGACATGTTGGCCAGTGACTTGATCGTGGGGTGGGTGAATGGCCGGTACGAAATCGGACCACGCGCTCTTGGCAATCGCTCCATCTTGGCCGCACCCTTTAAAGCCAGCACCAGAGAGCGGCTGAACGTCATCAAACAGCGGGAGCAGTTCCGCCCAATCGCTCCCGTCTGCTTGGACGATGATGCCGCAAAATGGTTTGGATGCAATCGCCCAAGCCCATTCATGCTGTTTACCCACCGTGCCTCCACGGATGCGCTTGCAGCGGTGACCCATGTGAACCGGACGGCGCGCATTCAAACGGTGTCCGCGCTGACCAACCGTCCGCTGTTCGAGTTGCTGACTGCGTTCAAGGCGCTCACGGGCTATGGAGTCTTGTGCAATACATCTCTGAATTTCAATAGCAAGGGGTTCATCAACACAATGTCCGATCTTTCGGCTTACACGGTGCAGCATCAACTTGACGGATTCGTGGTTGGGGGACGAATCTACATGCTGAAATCGTCGATGAGGTACCAGAAGTACCTGCGTGAAGACAAGTTTTGACTTCCACCCAATTCTGGCCCTTCGGTTTTTTGTTCAAACTTGACCCCGCCTGCTTGGGTGTAGCCGGGTTACGCGTCTGCGGAAAAGCCTAACCGTTCCTGCTTCGGACACGCTGGCTGATGTAGATTGGATCCGTGAGAGAAGCGCCAAGGGCCAGTTGCAGTCGTCTATATTCTTCATCTTTTGCCGAACAGCCTCCAGTAGGGTGACCTTGGCGGCGAACATCTTGGCCCCTACATTTTTTTCTGGACGCCCAGCTAGCGCGCTGCCAAAAGGCTTGACCACATGCCGTGAACCGGGCACCGATGATGGCCAAGAAAGCCGCGCATCGCGCCCAGCATCGCCGGGACCAGCAAGCAGCAAGCGAATGTGAGCAGTGCGTCCACGCGAACGGCGTTTGACCAGACTTGCGGCAAGTGGAAGCGAAGCATGGCAGTCGATGGGCGTTGGGTGTGGGCGTAGGGTGGATTCACAGTTTATAGCTTTGGCACTCGATCCAAGTCGCGTGGCCGGCGGCCGGGCAACGCTCTTCCTGCTGCGCGCCGGGTCGCGCTAAGATGCTCGCTGTTCATCAGCCAAAGAGAAAGACAACCATGCTGACAGAAGCCCAAATCGCGCAGTATCACGAAGACGGTTACGTCGTCCCTGATTTCCGCATGCCGCCCGAGGTGCTGGAATCGATCAAGGCGCGTCACTCGGCCCTGCTGGCCGGCCATCCGGAATTTCGCGACTACTGCCCGGCGCTGTTCGATCATGATGTCGAGTTTGCCGACTACGGCTCCAATCGCGAAATCCTCGACATGGTCGAGCAGTTGATCGGCGGCGACATTGCACTTTGGAACATGAGCTTTTTCGCCAAGCCGGCCGGCAACGGCAAGCGCACGCCCTGGCACCAGGATGGCGAATACTGGCCGATCCGCCCGTTGGCCACCTGCACGGCCTGGCTGGCGGTGGATGATTCGACGCTGGAAAACGGCTGCCTGCGGGTGATTCGCGGCTCGCACAAGGCGCGTGCTTTGAAGCGCCACAACACGGTTGCTGCCGGTGACGTCACGCTGACCCAGGAGCTCGACCGCAGCGAGTACGATGAATCGAAGGCGGTCGACATCGTTCTCAAGGCTGGGCAGATTTCCTTGCACGATGTGTTCCTGTTGCACGGCTCCGAGCCCAATACCTCGCCCAAATCGCGGCGCGGCATGACCATGCGCTTCATGCCCACCAGCAGCGTGTTCGACCGCGACATCGCGCGCGCCAAGGCGCAGAGCATCACCACGACCGATCATTCGAAGCGGCAGATCTTCCTGCTGCGCGGGGGCGATCGTAGCGGTCGCAACAGTTTTGTCAATGCCTGAAATCGCAGTCCCTCAAACCCCTGGAGCCTTGATGCCTTTTTCCAAACGACGCGGCGTCATCGCCGCGTTATGCGCCACCTTGCCGCTGGCAGCGCTCACCCCTGTCACCAGCGCCTTGGCCCAGGCTTGGCCGGCCAAGCCGATCAAGTTGATCGCACCTTACCCGCCCGGCGGCGGGGTCGATACCGTGTCTCGCCTGTTCGCCGAGCGACTGGGCACGCGCCTGGCGCAAAGCGTGACAGTCGACAACAAGCCGGGCGCCGGCGCCACCATTGGCGCCGATGCGCTGGCCAAGAGCCCGGCAGACGGTTACACCCTGATGGTCGGCAGCATCACCGACTACGCGATCGCCCCGCATATTCACAAGAACCTGCCCTTCGACATGCGGCGCGACTTTGTGCCAATCGTCGAGATGGCCTATGGCACGGTGGTGCTGGTGGTCAATGCCGACCTGCCGGCGAAGACCGTGCGCGAGTTCGTCGCGCTTGCAAAAGCCAAACCCGGCGAATTCAGTTATGCCTCGTCCGGCATCGGTGGCCTGCAGCACCTGAACGGCGAAATGTTCAAGCAAATGGCCGGCATCGACCTGGTGCATGTGCCCTACAAAGGCACGGCGCAATTCCTTCCCGACCTTTTGTCCGGGCGGGTGCCGATGTCGATCGACAGCCTGCCGGCACACCTGCCGCACATCAAGTCGGGCAAGACGCGCGCACTGGCGGTGGCCAGTCGGGCGCGTGCGCCGACCTTGCCGGAGGTACCCACCATGTCCGAAGCCGGGATCACCGGCTACGAGTCGGCCACCAACTACACGCTGTTCGCGCCGGCCGGCCTGGCGCGCGATATTGTGGACAGGCTCAACCGTGAATCGAATGCCGCGCTGCAGATGGCAGAGGTGCGCGAAAAGCTTTTGTCGCTGGGCATAGTGGTTGCCGGTGGCTCAGTGGATGCGGTCGAGAAGCGTGTGCCTTCCGAAATGGAAAAATGGGCGCGTGTCATCAAGAGCGCGAATCTCAAGTTTGATTGATGAGCGCTCGCGCCTGCCGTCGGTCCATGGTGTGCAGCAACGGGCAAGGCATCCGGCGCGCATCGTCCGGCCTGTGCGGCATTGGCCGTTGCAGCCGAACCCAAAGTGCCCGTACCTGCTGACAGAGCTACCGACATGAGTGATCAAGCAGCCATCACCGTGGCCACCACCTGCTGGGAATGCAGCACCTGTTGCGGTGCGCTGGCCACGCTGGTCGATGGCCGCGTTACCAAGATCGCGCCCAACACGGCGCATCCCGGCTCGGCCGGCATGTTCTGCGTCAAGGGTTTTCGCGGCATGACCGGTATCACCGAGGCGCCCGGGCGCTTGCTGCACCCCATGCGGCGCGTGGGACCGCGCGGCGGTGGCCAGTGGCAAGAAATCAGCTGGGACGCGGCGCTGGATGAAATGGCCGATCGTCTGGCGGCGGTGCGCGCCACTCATGGCCCGCTTTCGATCGCCGGCGCCACCAGCGGTGGCTATTTTTCACGCAGCGTGATTCATGCCCTGCTGTTGCGCTCGCTCGGCTCACCCAACTGGATGATCAACCAGGACCTGTGCGGTGGTTGCCGCGGCGTCTCCGACATGGTCACCGGCCTGGCCATCGCCAACGGCGAAGACGTCGACGGCGCGCGCAGCGTGCTGGTGGTGGGCGCCAATCCGCACATGGCCAATCCGGTGCAGTGGCAACGCCTGAAACTGGCGAAAAAGCGTGGCGTGCGCATCGTGGTGATCGATCCAATGAGTACCGCCACCACCGAACTGGCCGACCTGTGGCTGCAGCCGCGGGTCGGTACCGACGCGGCGATCGCGCTGGCGATGATGCATGTTTTGATCGCCGAAAATCTTCACGACCACGACTTTGTGGCACGCTGGTGCGAAGGCTTCGATGCGCTCGCCGCGCGTGCCGCCGAGTGGCCGGCGGCGCGGGCGGCGCAGGTGTCGGGGGTGGCGCAGGAGGCGATCATCCAGGCCGCGCGCATCTATGCCGACGGCCCCGCGACCTTCGTCAGCGGGCACGGCATCGACGCGGTGGCCGGCGGGGTGCAGGCCTTTCGCGCCTTTCACTGCCTCTTGGCCATTGCCGGCAATCTCGACCGACCCGGCGGCAACCGCCGCATCAAGCGCCCGGCGGGCTTTCGCAACTACACCGATCTGCTGCATGACCCGGCCTTCCGCCTGCCGCCGGAGATCGAGGCAGAACGTTTGGGCGCAAAGGACTATCCGCTGTGGGCCGGTGTCGATGGCTGGCAGAAAGCCTGTCACAACCCGGCGGTGATCGATGCGATCCTGACTGGCCAACCCTACCCGGTGCGTGCGCTTTATGTGTCCGGCGTCAACATCGCGGTGACCTACCCCGATACCGCGCGCACCATCGAGGCATTCAAGGCGCTCGACTTTCTGGCCGTCGCCGCTCATTCGATGAACCCGACTGCGGCCTGGGCCGACATCGTGCTGCCCAAGACCACCACGCTCGAAGAGGAAGAGGTCTCGCTGCAGCCCGGCGCGCCATGCCTCTCGTTCACCGCGGCGGTGGTGCCAGCGCGCGGGAGCGCACGCAGCGAGCTTACGATCGCCGCCGATCTGCTGGACCGCCTTGAGACGCGCGGCGCATTGACGCGGCGCTTCATGCCCTGGCGCAGCGAGCGCGAATTCAGCCGTTATCTGGTGGGCGCCAGCGCGATCGATTTCGCCGCCCTGGTGCGCGACGGCTTCGCGCGCTTTCCGTATGAGACGGGCAATTTCGAGGCGGTCGGCTTCAACACGCCAAGCGGGCGGGTCGAGCTCGCCTCAAGTCGCATGGCCGCGGCCGGGCTCGACCCCTTGCCCGACTTAGTTCTGCCGCAGCAGGAAGCGGCAAATCCGGCGTTTCCCTTGCTGCTGCAAACCGGCCTGCGCGAAAAGGCCTATCACCACTCGCGCTTTCGCGACCAGGAGTGGGCCAGGCGCATCTCGCCCGACCCGATCCTGCGGCTGAACCCACAAACCGCTGCGCATCACCAGGTTGCGGCCGGCGATTGGGTACGCTTGCGCACGCCGATAAGCCAAGGTAGCTGCGAGGCAAGGGTCGCGCTGACCGAACGCGTGCCGCCCGGCATAGCGGTGACCGGCATGGGATGGTGGCGCCCGGACGGCGCCGCACCGCATTATGGTGCGCTCGATATCAACATCAACGCCGTGCTGAGCTACGCCGGCCCCTACGATGCTGCCAGCGGTTCGCCGAATGCGCGCGGGCTGGCGTGCAGCATCGAGAAGGTCGAGGCGAGCGCGGCGCCCGGCCAGTAGAGCGCGCAGGCGGGTTCGCGCAGTGTCGTCGGATGGCGCCGCACGTTTTCCAGCGCGGTGCGCCAGGCCGCGCGCAGGCGCGCCACCAGGCGCTCGCGATCACCGAACACTTCGGCATTGTTGAGGCGCAGCACGGTGATGCCACGCTCCTCCAGATCGCGGGTCTTGGCCAGATCCAGGCGCCAACGCGATTGCGCGCGGTGATAGCCGCCATCGACTTCGATGCCCAAGCGGATCGTCGGAAAGTAGAAATCGAGCACCCAGTCGCCCAGCGGCCATTCGCGGCGGAATTCGCCGGCCAGTGCGCCGGCGCCGAGTTCACGCAGGATGCGTTCGAGTTCTGCTTCAGCTGGCGTCGGTTCGAGGCGGCGCAGGTCGGCCGCGGCATAGCGCTCCGCAAACGGGACTGGATCGGGTTTCTTCGTGCGTGAACGGGCCATCTTGCTCTCCCTCCCGGACTTGCGGCCGCGCATCCGGTGCGCGATTGCACAGCCTGATCATATACTGTTTTAAAATACAGCGTATTATTTTTACAGGGTGAGTGCTTGCTTTACGAGAGACTGTGCTGCGAGTCGCTTGCGCCAGACTAAGTGCGCGCCAGGCGCACCGGAATGCGCCGCGGCCCGAATTGCCCCTGGAAGCGCTCGAAGCGCCCCGCCACCTCGGCATGGCAGAAGCGGCAGTGCCCGCCCGGCGTCAGCTTGTATTCGAGGATCCGATGCCAGTCACGCACGACGAGCGCGGTGCCGCACTTGCGGCAGGAGGTGGTGCCGCACTTGCGGCAGGAGGTGGTGCCGCCCGCGCTGTCGTGGACGTTGCCGGTGTAGACGTAGTCGAGACCTTCCTCAAGGCCGATGCGGCGCGCGCGTGCGAGGGTCGCCGCGGGTGTGGCCGGCAGGTCGGTCATGCGGTAGTCGGGATGAAACGCGGTGAAATGCAGTGGCACATGCGAGCCGAGTTCGCGTGCGATCCAGGCGCACAGGGCGCGCAGCTCGTCGTCCGAATCGTTCTGCGTGGGGATCAGCAGAGTGGTGATCTCGGTCCACACCGGAGTGTCGTGCACCAGGTAGCGCAGCGTGTCCTTGACCGGCTCCAGACTGGAGGCGGTGTGGCGGGCGTAGAAATCCTCGGTGAAGGCCTTCAAGTCAACGTTGGCGGCGTCCAACTTCGCGTAGAACTCGCGGCGCGGCGATGCGTGCATAGGCGGAAGCCGCCACTGTGCCGGAATACAAGTAGCCGGCCTGCGGTGCGATCACCGCCTTGGGCGGCACTGCGCGGGCCGGCACGCGCTGCCGCGTTTCCTCGAGGAACCCGTAGACGACGCGGCGCAGGGTCTCAGGCGCGGCCGGGTAGAACATGCCCGCGACCGCGGCAGGCCGGATTGTGGATTGGCTCATGGTCGCTCCTGCGGACTGCGCGACGGCAGCCTTCCTTCAAGACCGCATATTGGGGCGAGGCTCCCCGGCCACAAGGCCGCTCGCGATCCGCGACGGTAATCTACCATGTGCAGCACGCGGGGCCCCTTCCTGGCAACTGCATCCTCCGCGATTTTCTGTCCTGCGCCTCGACAGCCACAAGAGGTTTTTTCCTCTCAACCCGGCGCGCGGATGGGGTCACAAACAGATGATCCACATCGAGAAAGTGTTGCCCATTTCGAGAAAATGACGGGTTTCCGCCTACTGCCGCGCGCTTGATCGCTCCAGGCCGCAGGATTCATTGAGGGATCGAAAAAAAGGGGCGTTTGAAACCCGTATATCCGCAAAGAGCCTCGGGCGTTGAATTTGAGCGCGCCGCCCAGGCTCACGCGATCGGTCAACACCGCAGCCGCGCAGGCCACCAAGTCAGGCTGGCGCCAGCAGCAAGCGAGCAAGCGAGCAAGCGCTGCGGCAGCGATACAGCAGCCACGCCCGGTCACCATGCGGCCGCGCGGGCGCGCCACGCCGTCGCGCGCCGCGTGCAGGACTATTCGCTGGCGAATTCCTTCTCGTGCATCCACGCCGCATGGCGCGGCGCGCGGCGCGTGCGCGACCACTCCTCGAGCATGTCCCACTTCACGGCTTTCGCCTGGGCCAGCATTTCCGGGGTGCCGATATCGCAAGCCAACTCCAGGCGGTGGCCGTTGCAATCGAAAAAGTAGATCGACTTGAAGATCGCGTGATTGGTGGGCCCGATCACCTCGATGCCGCCGGCCACAAGTTTTTCGCGGGCGGCTACCAGCTCCTCATAGCTGCCGACCTTGAAGGCCAGGTGCTGCACCCAGGCCGGCGTGTTCTCGTCGCGACCCATGGCGGGTGAATTGGGCAGCTCGAAAAACGCCAGCACGCAGCCGTTGCCGGCGTCCAGGAAAATATGCATGTAGGGGTCGGGCGCGTGGGTCGAGGGCACCTGGTTTTCGGCGAAGGCCAGCATGAAATCCATGTCCAGATACTTCTGATACCACTCCACGGTTTCCTTGGCATCGCGGCAGCGGTAGGCGACGTGGTGCACGCCTTTGGTGTGGACCACGGCTTTGCTTGCGGCTTGGCCCGCAGTTTGCGCTACGGCTTGCATGGGATTCTCCCGAAAGGTTTTAATAATTCGTAACATACGTTACTATTCGGATTATGTCAAGAAAACCCGCAACTCTTGCAGTGCAGCAATCACTCCCATGCACCGCCTGCCGGGGCGGGCGAGCCGGATGAACCTGCAGGAATTTCTGCCCTACCGGTTAGCGGTGGTGACCGATGCGGTCAGCCGCGCGCTGGCCGCCGTTTATGCCGACCGCTTCAAGCTCACGCGCGACCAATGGCGGGTGATCGCGCAACTGGCGGAGGAACGCGAGCTCAATGCCACCGAACTTGGCGCGCGCACCTCCCTGCCCAAGATGCAGGTCAGCCGCGCAGTCACAGGGCTCGAACAGGATGGCCTCGTCACCCGCACCGCCGATCCGGACGACCGGCGCAACCTGGTGGTGCGGCTCACCGCGGCCGGCCGCGCGCTCTACCGCAAAATCGAGCCGCTTGTGCTCGAACGGGAGGCATTCCTGCTCGATGCGCTCGACTCCGAAGAGCGCGCCGTGCTCAAGCGTGCACTGGCACAAATCGAAGAGCGCGCGCGGCAATTGCAGCATCCAGCTTGAAAACGGCAGGCGAATCTCCCAGGTGGCGCCGAGCCTGATAGCATCAATCCCATGAACGTCATCAAGTCCCTCAAATCGCGCCAAGGCGTCAAGCTGCCAAAGCCTCGCAACCCGGTCATCGTTGCTCTCAAGAACAAGGCCGGCGGCACCGGCGCCGGTGCGCATCGCAAGTCGCGCGGTGCGCAAAGGCGTGCACAGCGCATGGCCGTCGCTAAGGAACTCGACGCCGGCTGAGGCCGCTCGCGGCCGGCCGGCGCCCCATCCGGCGCTAGCTGATTGGCGCACCGGGCGCGGTGCCGGGAACCATGGAGAGCGCAATGCAGTTGTTTTCGCAGGACCTGCTCAACCCCGGCGTGAAAAAGCGCGAGGTGTTCGGCTGGGCCATGTACGACTTCGCCAACTCTGGTTACACCACCGTGGTGCTGACGGCGGTGTTCTCGGCGTACTTCGCCGGTGTCATCGCGGACAAGGCCGAATGGGGCACGTTCGCCTGGACGGCGGCGCTGTCGATATCGTATGCGATCGTGATGCTGACCATGCCCACCTTGGGTGCCTTGGCCGACCTGCGCGGGGCGAAAAAGCGTTTCATGCTGTTTTCCACCATTGGCTGCGTGCTGGCAACCGCGGCGCTGGCCCTGGCCGGGCCGGGGCAGGTGGCGCTGGCGATGCTGCTGATCATTGTTTCCAACACCTTCTACAGTTACGGCGATTCCCTGACCGCCGCCTTCCTGCCGGAACTGGCCAGGCGCGAAGCACTCGGCACGGTGTCGGGCTGGGGCTGGAGCTTCGGCTATTGCGGCGGCATGCTGGCGCTTGGAATTTGCTTAGGCTATGTGCTGTGGGCGCAGGCACAGGGGCTGCCGGCCAGCCATTTCGTGCCGGTCACCATGCTGGTGACAGCGGCGATCTACGGCCTGGCATCGATCGCCACTTTCGCGCTGCTTACGGAACGGGCGCTGCCGCAGGCTTCCACCAGCAACGACAGCGGCTTCGTCGCCTCGTTCCGGCAATTGGCGGCGACGCTCGGCCAAGCGCGCCGTTATCGCGATTTCATGTGGCTGATGTTGTGTGGCCTGTTCTACCAGGGCGGTGTGGCGGTGGCAATCACGCTGGCGGCGATCTATGCCGAACAGGTGATCGGCTTCAAGCCGGCCGAAACCATGGTGCTGATTTTCGTGCTCAACATCGCCGCCGCGCTGGGTGCCTTCGGCTTCGGCTTCTGGCAGGACCATATCGGCCACAAGCGCGCCCTGGCCATCACCTTGATCGGCTGGATCGCCACCTGCGTGATCGCCGCGCTCACCACCACCAAGGGCGGCTTCTGGTGGGCCGCCGCCCTGGCTGGCGCCTGCATGGGGTCGAGCCAGTCGGCCGGGCGCGCCATGGTCGGCATGTTCGCGCCGCAAAAGCAACTCGGCGAGTTCTACGGCCTGTGGGCCTTCGCTACGCGCCTGGCCAGCATCGTGGGTCCGCTGATGTACGGCGCGATCACCTGGGCCACCGGGGGCAACCAGCGCATCGCGATCGCCGCCACCACCGTGCTGTTCGTGGCAGGGCTGGCGGCCCTGCTGCCGATCAATGTGGCGCGCGGCCGCGTGGCGGCAGAAACCCACTGACGATGCATGCGGCTTCGGCTTACACTGCGCGTCGTTTGCGTGCTCCTATCGCTGACCTATGCCAGCGACCATCCATCGTGATTGACAGCCTCATCCCAAGCTTGACCCATGCAACCAAGAGGGCACGAACATGACTTCGCTGCACGGTAAGGCGGTCGTGATCACCGGCGCCGGCTCCGGCATCGGCCGCGCGCTGGCACTTGAATGCGCGCGGCGTGGCGCGCGTTTGCTGTTGGCGGATATTGACGCAACAGGGCTGGCGGAGACCTGCACACAGGCACGCGCAGCCGGGGCGGACGTGGCATCACATCAAGTCGATACCGGCAGCGAAGCCTCGATCACCGCTCTTGCCGCCGCCGCACAGGGCCTGTTCGGTGCGGCCGACATCCTGATCAACAACGCCGGCGTCGGCCTGGTGGCGCCGGTGGCCAAGCTCGATAGCGGCGACGCGCACTGGCTGATGAACATCAATTTCTGGGGCGTGGTGCACGGCTGCCGTACCTTCCTGCCGCAAATGCGCGCCAGGCCGCAAGCCGTGATCGTCAACATCTCGAGCATTTTCGCAATGATCTCGGTGCCCACCCAAAGCATTTACAACGCCTCCAAGGCGGCGGTGCGCGCCTTCAGCGACGCGCTGCGCGAGGAACTGCGCGAAACGCCGATACGCGTGCTGTGCGTGCATCCCGGCGGCATCCGCACCAACATCGTCAACAACGCGCGCGTGTCGGATACCGCGATGCTGGGCATGAGCGTAGAAACAATGCGCGCCAATTTTCTGCAGAAGATGGCACCCACCAGCGCCGAAGAGGCGGCGCTTGCGATCGTGCGTGCGATCGAGAGCGGCCGCACCCGGCTCCTGATCGGCACCGACGCGCGCATAGCCGACCTGTTGTTTCGCTTATGCCCGGACAGTGCGGCGAAGTGGATCAACCAGCGCTTGCGGCGCATGCGCGCCAAAAACCCATGACCATGCCCGACACCATGATAGACCTGCGCTCCGATACCGTCACCCGGCCATCGCCCGCCATGCGCGAGGTGATGGCACGCGCCCCGGTGGGCGACATGCAGTATGGCGACGACCCTTCTTTGAACGCGCTCGAAGAACGGGTTGCCGACTTGCTCGGCAAGGAAGCCTCACTATGGCTGGCCTCGGGCACCATGGCCAACCAGGTGGCCCTGCGGGTGCTGACGCGGCCCGGCGACGACGTATTGGTCGGCAGCGAGGCGCATTCGGTGTGGCACGAGGCCGGCGGCTCGGCGGCCAACGCCGGCGTGCAATTCACCGAAATCGGCAGCGGCGGCCTGTTCACCGCGGCCGACGTGCGGCGCCACGCCAAGCCGCGCGACCAACCGGTGCTGCCGCTGCCGGCCAGCACCTTAGTGCAGATCGAGAACACCCATAACCGCCATGGCGGCCTGGTGTTTCCCCAGGCCGATGTCGAAGCGGTGTGCGCCACGGCACGCGAACTGCGGCTGGCCACCTATCTGGATGGCGCACGCCTGTGGAATGCATCCGCGCAATCCGGCTTGGCGCCCGCGCTGCTGGCAGCACCCTTCGATCTGGTGATGGTGGCCTTTTCCAAGGGCCTGGGCGCACCCGCCGGCTCGATGCTGGCCGGGCCGAAAGACCTGATCAGTGCCGCGATGCGCCAGCGCCGCATGCTGGGCGGTGCCATGCGCCAGGTCGGCATGTTCGCCGCCGCCTGCGACTACGCCCTCACCCACAATGTCGCGCGCCTGGTGGAGGATCATGCCAATGCGCACCTGATCGCCAGGCGCCTGGCTGCCTGCCCCGGCGTCTCCATCGCGGTCGAACGCACGCAGACCAACATCGTTGTGTTCGAACTCGGTGCCGCGCGCGTGACAGCGGCCGAACTGGTCGGTGCCGCGCGCGCCCGAGGCGTACTGATCAACGCGCTGGGACCGGTCAAGTTGCGACTGGTCACGCACCTCGACGTGAGCCGCGCCGATTGCGAACGCGCCGCCGGCGTGTTGGTCGCGCTGCTCGATGCCTGACCGGCATGGAACGCCATCCAGGAAAGCGAGTGGCGACCGGTGCTGCCGTGCATGTCTCACCGGGCAATCTCATCTCTGAACCAATTCGCGTCAAAAACTACGATGATGTCAATGACAGCAATTTGGGGAGATTTCAATGGCCGTTCTGACGATTCGCAATATTGACGACAGCATCAAGGCCAGCCTGCGGGTGCAGGCTGCGCAGCACGGTTGTTCGATGGAGGAAGAGGCGCGCCGCATTCTCGCGCAGGCGTTGCAAGGCGCACAAACCCGCTTGCCGTTTGGTGCGCATTTGCGGCAGCAACTTGCGGGCTTGGGCGAGTTCCCGATTCCGCCGCGCAATCCGGTGCGCTCGACAATGGATTTTTCTGTTCGCGCCAAAAAATCCAGGTGATTATTCTCGACACCAACATCCTGTCCGAATTGTTGCGCCCGACACCGGCGCCGCCAGTCCTGGCGTGGTTGGACGAGCTGGGACATACCGCCGGTTTTGTCAGTAGCGTCACCCGAGGCGGAGATATTGCTGGGCGTGGCTCTTGTGCCGGCCCGGGGCGTTGCGTACCCCGATTGACCGAC
>JAYVWK010000144.1:0-4112 GCA_043786185.1 Burkholderiales bacterium | reverse complement strand
CGTGCAGCACATCCTCAAGCTCCGGTTCGGTGGTGGCAAGACCGGTCGCGACATTGACCACCACCGGAAACATGCTGATGGTCATCGCGGTGAGGATCGCCGGCACGGTGCCCGCACCGAACCAGACTACGAAAATCGGCACTACCGCCACCTTGGGGATGCTGTTGAAGCCGACCAGCAGCGGGTAGGCGACATCGTAGGCCAGCTTCGAGGAGCCGATCAGCACGCCAATCAAAATGCCGGCCAGCACGCCCAGGCCGAAGCCCACCAGGGTGGTGATGAGGGTTTGCGTCGCATGCGGCATCAGCGCGGGCAGGCGTTCGATGAGCACCTTGAAGACCTGCGTGGGTTTTGGCAACACCAGGTCGTTCACGTTGAACAGGCGGCAAATCAGTTCCCACAGCAGAAACAGGGCGATCACCGACAATCCGGAGAGCAGGCGCTGGCGGGACCGCGCATCGAGCTTCATGCGGCCTCCAGGGCGACGCCGCGCGAATCGGCGATCTGCATGCGCAGGTGCTGCACGATGGCGCTGAATTCCGGCGCGAAGGTCATGGCGAGCGTGCGCGGGCGCGCGAAGTCGACGTCGCAGATCTCCAGAATGCGCCCCGGCCGCGCGCTCATCATGTAGATGCGGGTGCCCAGGTAGCAGGCCTCGCGCAGGTCGTGAGTGACCAAGATCACCGTCGGCTTCTTGTCTTGCCAGAGCGACTGCATGATCGCCCACAGTTCCTCGCGGGTGAACTGGTCAAGCGCACCGAAGGGCTCGTCGAGCAGCAACAGGCGCGGCTCGTGGATCAGCGCGCGGCACAGGGAAGCGCGCTGCAGCATGCCGCCGGAGAGTTGCCACGGTCGCTTGTCGCCGAAGCCGGCCAGCCCGACCTGCTTGAGCAGTGCCTCGGCGCGGTCGGCGAATTCGGTTTTCTTCTTGCGCGCGTATTCCTGGCGAAACGGCGGCACGATTTTCAGCGGCAGCATGACGTTGTCGCGCACCGTGAGCCAGGGCAGCATGGTCGGGTTCTGGAACGCCATGCCGACGCCCTTGGACGGCCCGCGCACCTCGCGCTGGTCGACCAGCACGTTGCCGGTGGTAGCCGGGATCAGGCCGGCCACCAGTTTCAGGATGGTCGATTTGCCGCAGCCGGAGGGGCCGACGACGGCGACAAAGTCGCCTTCACCGATCTTCATGTCGGTGGCGGCTAGCGCCAGCACATCGCCGCCCGGATAGCGCAGCGAGACTTGGTCGAGTTCAATGAAAGCGGTCATCCAAGTCCTTGAGCGTGTGCGACGATGGCGAAGGGCCCGCCGCCGGGCGGACCCTGATGCTCGGCGCCGCCGGAAACATAAATCGCGGTCTGGCCGATCACCGAGGCCAGCACCGCGCCCACCGCGGCGCGCGCATGGCGGGTTGAATTGATGTCGGAGTCGTTCAACATGGTGTGGCGCGCACCCCGCACCGCGCCGTCGGGCGCGGCTTCGGCCTTGGCGAAAATATTGACTACCCGTTGGCTGATCGCGGCGGCGTCGCGATCCGGGTCGAAGCCCATGCGGCGCAGGCAAGCGCGGGCGGCGGCGGCATCGATGGCGTCCTTCATCACGCCATGGTCGATGATGTAGGGGCTGGCGGCAGTGTCGCTCATGCCCATCACGATCACCACATTGTTTTCAAGCTCGATGCCGGCCGAGGTGGACGCGGTGGCCGAGTGCAGCGACCAGTCGCGGCAGATCGCCGCATCGCTCAGTGAGTCGGCGGCGACTTCGCCCAGCGCCAGCGCCGCGCCGAGTGCCGAGGCGCCGCGCGAGGCGCCCATCGATTCGTAGGTATCGTGGGTCACAGGCAGGGCGCCGCGCGCGCGCGCCGCGGCGATCTTGGCGGCGGTGAGCAGGGGGCACTTGATCTGCACGAAATGCACATCGGCCACATCGGCTACGCCGGCATCGCGCATGGCGTGGGCCACCGCGCTGGCCGTGGCATGCACCTGCGCTACGCGGCCCATTTCCTCGGGCAGGAAGTCGCGCGTGAAGCCGATGCCCACGGCCAGCCGCTTGACACCCGCTTGCACAGTGCCGCAAGGGCGCCGCGTGAACACCGTGAAGTGCGGCGACAACACGCCTTCGGTGCCGCCGGACATCACGAAGGCCACCCGTTGATGCACCGCAGGCGGCGTGATGCCCAGGAGCGGCGCCAGCAAGGCGCACCAGGCATGGGTGGCGAAGTCGCGGGTGAAGTCGTTGACACAGCCATTGCCTTCGGTCTTGCCCATCACCGCGACGATCTCGGCGGGCCGCAAGGCGCCGCTGTCGATCAACTGCGTTACACCGGCTAAGTCGGCCGGGCTCGCGCACAATATCTTGTGAATGCCGACGGTCTGCGTCATGTCGATAGTCCCAGCAATTCCCGCACAACTTCGAGCTGGATGTCACACGCGGCCTGCAGTGCGCCGGCATCGACGGTTTCATTGGCGGCATGGCCTTGGCGATCGTCCCCGGGACCGAAGATCACGATCTGCGCGCCGCTGTCGGATAAAAAGCGCGCGTCGCTGGCGCCGACCGGCACCCGGAATTCCGGCGCCTTGCCAGTGATCTTCCGCACCGCCGCGCCGAAGGCACGCACCAGTGGCTGATCGGGCGACATGCGAAAGCCATTGGTGCCGGTGATGCGCTCCACTTGCCAACCGGCGGCCGGTTCACCGGTGGCTGCGAGCGTGTTGCGCAGTTCGTCTAGCGCCGCATCGATGTTCTCTTCGTTGGGCAGCAGACGGCGATCGAGCGTCACCATGCAATGGTCCGGCACCACATTGGTATTGGCGCCGCCGCTGATCGTGCCAATGTTGAGCGTCGACTGATGCGCACCCAGGCGGCGAGTGGCTAGTTCAGTGCTGGCGAAGCGTTCAAGGCAGGTTACGAGCCGTGCCATGCGCGCGATCGCGTTGTCGCCGGCCGACGGGTCGCCGGCGTGCGCGGCGCAGCCATGGGTGGTGAGCCGCGCCCACAGCACACCGCGCTCCTCGACCATCAGGGTGTTGGAGGTCGGTGCGGCCATCACCAGCAAGTCCGGTTTGAGGTGTCCGGCTTCGGCTAAGAACTGCGTGCCGTCGGGACCTAAGCGCTCTTCGTCGCCGGCGAACGAGAACACCAGTGTGCCGCGCGCCGGCCCGCCGGCACGCGCGACCGCCTGCGCCACCCACAAATGGGTGGCGGCGCTGCCCTTGCAATTGACCGCGCCGAGGCCGGCATGGCGGCCGCCGGGCAATGCCGTGAGCAGATACGGATCGCTGGCCCAGCCGCTACCGGGCGCCACGGTATCGACATGGCTGTTAAAGGCCAGTAGCGGCGCGCCGCTGCCGATGCGGGCGACGACATTGTCGACGCCAGGCGCGCGCGAATGAATTTCCACCACATAGCCGGCCTGGCGCAGCGTCGCGGCAATGAACTCGCAGATCGCCGCTGTGGAGCCAGGTGGTGTGGTCGATGGCCGCGCCACCAGTTCGGTGAGCAGTTGCGTCACTTCAGACACGCGGGCCTCCGGCCGCGGCGATCGCGCTCATGGTCTTGTCGAGGTTGCGCGGCGCCGGCGCCGGCATCGCCTGCCAGGCCTTGACCGGGCGGCCCCAGCCGCGGCTGTCGCCGACCAGTTCACGGTCGCGCATGACGAAGCGGCCGCGCACCATGGTGTGCAGCGGCACGCCCTTGACCGGGCGCGCGTTCCACGGTGTCAGCTTGCTGCGCGAATGCAGCTTTTCGTTGGCGATCACCGCCTCGCGCTGCAGATCGACCAGCGCGAAGTCGGCATGCGCGCCTGGCTGGATCACGCCCTTGGTGCCGTACAGGCCCCAGGCCCGGGCCGGGTTGACCGCGCTCCAGCGCACGTAGTCCATGATGCTGGCACGGCCGCGGTTGATCTCGGTCAACATCAGGGGCATCTGGGTTTCGACGCCGGGAAAGCCGCAGTCGCAGTTCCAGATGCTGTCACGGGTTTTTTCGTCCGGCGCATGCGGCGCATGGTCGGTGGCGATCATGTCGAGCACGCCTTCGATGAGGGCATCCCACAGCGGCGCGTTGTGCCGTTCATCGCGGATCGGCGGATTGACCCGCAGCACGCTGCCCAGGCG
>JAYVWK010000143.1:0-3112 GCA_043786185.1 Burkholderiales bacterium | reverse complement strand
GGCGACATTCTACCGCCCTACTTGCGCTTCTTAAAGCGCCCGTTCTTCGCTCTCGGCGGGGTGCGGCGCTTGGCTCTTTTTCGTTTTGCCATTGTGGATATCCTGGAAGGTTTCGAGCTTGGTCAGCCTGTGCTCGATGGACAGGACGTAGCTGAAGGTCGCCGCCTCAACGGCCAGGGTGATCGAGGCGATGATGCTGGCGATCACGCCCCAATTCATGGCCGCTCGACGTGATCCTGGCTGGCCGGATCACGTTTGAAAGCGGCGATGGCGCCAGCCACCGCGCCGATCGCGGCCCCGCCCAGCTCGGCGCCGGGTGTTCCCCGCGCACGCGGGGATGAACCGGTTGAGGGACAGTTCAGCGTGATTCATGTTGTGTGTTCCCCGCGCACGCGGGGATGAACCGTTTTGGCGTTGTAGATGGTTGCGCAAATCCGACAGTATCTGGCGACGTCAAAAAATCAGGTATGGTTTTTGCCGCCTCGGAGTCGGGTCAAGGGCAGGCGCAGCCCGGCGAAGCGAACCTTTGACGCGGTGGAGAGGCGATACACTGAACCATGGCTGTGAGCGCGGCATTGTCGCGCTCACAGCCATGCTAACCAGCGTTTTTCGTCGCCAACTTTTGTCGGTTTTGCGACGCCGGTAACAGGTTCTAAGGTCAGGCGAACCGACGTTCGATCTTGCCAGTATCCGGGTTCCCGCCGCTGATGCGCCACTGCAGGCACCCAAATGCCCTCGCTTTCAAGTCTGTAAACGAGGGTGTATGGATAACGCCTCAAAGGTCAGAGCCGAGCCCCACGATATGCCCGGGTGCCAAACATCGGCATGCCGGCTATAAGCCGCGCTGCTCGCAAAGCGGTTACTTCGAAATCCCTCGCCAACAACTCGCCGCCTTCGTCGAAGTACCAATTCCCGCTTCAAGCAGATCCCGCCGCGCGGCGGGCCCGAACCTGTAGTTCACGCCTTGCTGCGGGCTTCGATCGAGGCGCGCAATTCGGCAAACACCTGTTCGCCGGGAATCGCTTGGGTTCGGCCCACATCAAGATCAGCGATACGGCGCGCGATTTCAGCTTCCCAGCCGGGGTGCAATGGCGGTGGCGGTTCGACACTGGCAATCAGCCGTTCGGCCAACTCGGCGCGCTCTCCCGCGGAAAGCTTCAGTGCTTCGGCGGTGAGCGATTCAAGAGTGGGTGACATGGCCTGCTCCGATTGCAAAGTGAATTAATCTTAGCTCGGCATGGCGACCTGTGGACGAGCCCGACCCCATTTCCATCTCAGCTTTGCAGCACGGGTGCTATTGCCCGCGCCAGTGTGCGTTGATCCATCAGGAGCGCGCCTTCGCCGAGAATGTCCACACCCTGCGCGGCCAGGCGGTGCATGCCGCGGTCGATAGGCGGGGTTTGAAGCGCGCGCAGGTTTCCGGGTTGAACGCGCCTTGCCGATTTGGAGCGAGAAACTTGGGCTGATCGGCAAGTCCGGTGTGGTCGAGTTCGCACCGGGCGGCGCTGCCTATTCGGTGGAATACAAGCACGGCTCGCGGCACAAGGCCCCGCACATCGCTCGTGCCTGCATTGCCGGCAAGATCAAGAATGCGCGCAGCGTTTTGTTGCGCGGTGCGCGCGAGGCCAAAAAATCCGCTGATGAAGCCGCGCTTTCACGTGGCGGCGATGATCTCGCCGCTGCACTGCGAGCATTACCGGGTATCGCCGACCTTGACGCGCTGCGCGGTGGGGAAGGCGATGCCGCGCGCAAATATTTGGCCTGCGTCAACCATCTGGTGCGGGTAGACCTGCGTGAGCATTTCGTGAAACGGAAGGCCGCCGATGTCTGGTGCCTGGCCGCCGGCGCGGATCCCAAGACCCTGCTGGTCGCCCTGGCCGATGGCGTCACCCTGGGGCCGCACGGCACGCCCTGGCGCTAGTTGCGATCGCGTTCGAATCGTTTCAATTCGGCTTTGTTGACGCCGTACACTTCGTCGCGCCGGCCGATCTTCAACACCAGCACGCGCACGCGGCCGCGGTCGATGTCGGCGATCATGCGCAGGTGCCCTTCACGGTGCTTCCACAACCCGGCCAGGTTGCCATGCAGGCGCTCGAATCGAACTGACGGATCCGCCAGCGCACAGGCTTCGGTGAGGAAGTCGCGTAGGCGCCTTCGCAGCGGGGCATCAAGCGCTTCGAACTGCTTTGCGGCGGTGTCGGAGTATCGGTGGCTAAAGGCCATTGCGGCGATAGACTTCGGCCGAATCCACGGTCTTCTCGCGGCCGGCCTTGATCCTGGCCAGGATGCGGCGTGCCTCGCGCGCATCGGCCATGTCCTCCATGGCTTCGCGCAGGGTGGCCACAGCGAACGTGGCCACCGACTTTCTGGAGCTTTTCGCTTCACGAATCAGGACTTGGACGGTGACCGGATCGAGCAGGATCGTAGCCGTACCGTCACTGTTGACTTGTACGCCCTTGGTCGAACTGCCGCCGCTGCCCATGTCGACTACCCCGAAAAATCCACGATTCAATATTCTAACGCCCTACTTGCGCTTCTTAAAGCGCCCATTCTTCGCTCTCGGCGGGGTGCGGCGCCTGGCTCTTTTTCGTTTTGCCATGGTGGATCTCCTGGAAGGTTTCGAGCTTGGTCAGCCTGTGCTCGCCGGACAGGACGTAGCAGAAGGTCGCCGCCTCAGCCGCCAGGGGGATCGACGCGATGATGCCGGCGATCACGCCCTGGTTCATGGCCGCTCGATGCGATCCTGGCTTCCGGTGTTGAAACCAGCCATCCCTGGATCGATGGTTTTTGTGTTTTTGGCGCCCGCCTCGAAAGGGGCGAGCGTGGATTGATACCACGTTGTCCCGCATAGCCCGCACCCATCGCGCGAGTCGCGCGCGGCGTCAATGGTTCGCGTCGCCGGGCAGCGCCCGCCCTTGACCCGGCTCCGCGTCGGCGAAAACCACGCCTGCTTTTTCGGCGTCGCCGGATTGTGTCGGATTTGTATCGCGATTCACACGCACGGGAGGCGGTTTGTTCGCTGCTGTTTGAAGACCCCCAAAAGCATGCAGCGGACGCCATTCCCTCCGCTACTTGTTTTGCACGACCCATTCCCTCGCCGTCATGACCGTCA
>JAYVWK010000142.1:0-5713 GCA_043786185.1 Burkholderiales bacterium | reverse complement strand
ACATCATGGCTCAACGCGAAGTAATGGTTTTGTCCGGCGTGCGCACCGCGATCGGCACCTTCGGCGGCGCGCTCAAGGACACGCCCGCGGTCGACCTGGCGGCCGCGGTGGTGCGCGCCTCGGTGGCGCGCGCGAAGATCGATCCGGCGCAGGTCGGCCATGTCGCCTTCGGCCATGTGGTCAACACCGATGTGCGCGATATGTATTTGTCGCGCATGGCCACCATCAACGGCGGTCTGCCGATTGAAACGCCAGCCTTCAACGTCAACCGCCTGTGCGGTTCGGGCCTGCAGGCCATCGTCTCGGTGGCGCAGTCGATCCTGCTGGGTGACGCCGAGGCCGGCGTGGCAGGTGGTGCGGAGGCCATGAGCCGGGCGCCGTATTGGCTGCCGACCAGCCGCTGGGGCGCGCGCATGGGCGACGGCAAGATGATCGATCCAATGGTCGGCGCGCTGCATGACCCGTTCAACGTGATCCACATGGGCGTCACCGCCGAGAATGTGGCACGCCAATGCGGCATCAGCCGTGAGCAACAGGACCAACTGGCGGTCGAGAGCCACAATCGCGCCCAGCGCGCAATCGCCGCCGGCTACTTCAAGGAACAAATCCTCGGCATCGAAATGAAATCGCGCAAGGGCCCGGTGATGTTCGATACCGACGAGCATGTGCGCAACGATTGCACCATGGCCGACATGGCCAAATTGAAGCCGGTGTTCGAAAAGGATGGCACCGTGACCGCCGGCAACGCTTCCGGCATCAATGATGCCGCGGCCGCCCTGGTGTTGATGGAAGCCGGCGCCGCTGCGGCCGGTGGCCACAAACCGATCGCGCGCCTGGTCGGCTATGCGCATGCGGGCCTTGAGCCCAAGATCATGGGCTTAGGGCCGGTGCCGGCGACGCGCAATGTGCTCAAGAAAACCGGGCTCACGCTTGACCAGATGGACGTGATCGAGGCCAACGAAGCGTTTGCCGCCCAGGCGCTGGGGGTCAGCAAGGAACTCGGCCTCGATGCGAAAAAAGTCAATCCGAACGGCAGTGGTATTTCGCTGGGCCACCCGATCGGTGCCACTGGCGCCATCATCAGCGTGAAGGCGATTTACGAATTGCATCGCACCGGCGGACGCTACGCGCTGGTCACGATGTGCATTGGCGGTGGCCAGGGTATCGCGGCGATTTTCGAGCGGGTCTGAAACGAACCCCGGATGGGCGGAGCGCCCTTGAAAGGCGCTAGCGCGCATGGGGCACTGGTCCTGCCCGATGAGTTGCAAACCCGGCTGCGGCGAGCGCGCCGCCACCGGCGAGGGTATGCTTTGTTGTGAAAAGGCGCTGACCGGCGTCATCCCACCTTCGGAGGATCGAATGCGAAGCCCAATTGCGGTGGCCTGCGCCATCCTGGCGCTTGCCAGCCACACGGCCATGGCGCAGGACAAGGCACCACAGGCGCGCGGCGAGTTGTTGTACTCGACGTTTTGCGTCAGTTGCCACACCACCCAGATGCATTGGCGTGACAAGAAGGTCGCCCGCGATTTGCCCGGTTTGCGGGCCCAGGTGCAGCGCTGGCAGACCAATGTCGGCCAGAAATGGGATCGCGCCGACGTCGAGGAAGTCGTCAACCACCTGAACCGCACGTTCTACAAGTTTCCGGGCGTCACCGACAAGGGTTGAGTGCCAGGCCTACGGCGTCCCATAGCCGCCGGCCGTCGGAGTTTGCACCACGAAGATATCGCCTGGCTGGCATACGGTTTCGTCACTGCCGCCCAGTTCGGTGATCGATCCGTCGCTGCGCTCAACCCAGTTGTGGCCGACCTCACCCGGCCCGCCACCATTCATTCCGTATGGAGGGACGCGGCGATGGCCGGACAATACACCGGCGGTCATGGTTTCCAGAAAGCGGATGCGGCGCAAGGCACCCGGTCCGCCGTTCCACTTGCCGCGCCCGCCCGAGCCATAACGGATCGAGTGTTCTTCGACCCGTACCGGGTAGCGGAATTCCAGTATCTCCGGATCGGTCATGCGGCTGTTGGTCATGTGCGTTTGCACCGGCGTGGCGCCATCGAAACCCTCGCCCGCGCCCGAGCCCGACGAGATGGTTTCGTAATACTGATAGGTGTCATTGCCGAAGGTGAAGTTGTTCATGGTGCCCTGGCTGGCGCCCATCACGCCCAGTGCGCCGTACAGGGTGTCGGTCAGGCATTGGCTGGTTTCCACGTTCCCCGCCACCACCGCCGCCGGATAGCGTGGATTGAGCATAGACCCTTCCGGGATGATGATCGACAGCGGTTTCAGACAGCCTGCGTTCAAGGGAATGTCGTCATCAACCAGTGAGCGGAAAACGTACAGCACGGCCGCGTAGCAGACCGCCGAGGGCGCGTTGAAGTTGTTCGGCAGTTGCGCACTGGTGCCGGTGAAATCGATCACCCCGCTGCGGCTGGCCTTGTTGAGCGTGACCTTGACGCGAATTACCGCGCCGTGGTCCATCTCGTAGGAAAAATCGCCGTCCTTCAACACTTCGATCACCCGCCGTACGGACTCCTCGGCGTTGTCCTGCACATGCTGCATATAGGCGTGCACGACACCTAGCCCGAATTCGGCGACCATGCGGCGCAGTTCCTGTACGCCCTTTTCATTGGCTGCGATCATCGCGCGCAGGTCGGCCATGTTCTGCTCGATGTTGCGTGATGGATAGCGGCCCGATCCCAGCAGCGCGCGCGTCTCGGCATCGCGCAGGCGCCCCTCCTCGACCAACAGGAAGTTGTCGATCAGGACGCCCTCTTCCTCGACCACCTTCGAGTTCGGCGGCATCGAACCCGGCGAAATGCCGCCGATGTCGGCATGGTGGCCGCGCGAGCCCACGTAGAACAGGATCTCTCGGCCCTCGGCGTCGAATACCGGCGTGATCACCGTGAGGTCCGGCAGGTGGGTGCCGCCGTTGTATGGCGCGTTGAGAACGAACACATCGCCAGCTTTCATGGCGCGTCCCCGGGCCTTGGTGTTCTCGCGGATCACCGTCTTGATCGATTCGCCCATGGACCCAAGATGCACTGGCATGTGCGGCGCATTGGCGATAAGGTCGCCGTGTTGATTGAACACCGCACAGGAGAAATCCAGCCGCTCCTTGATGTTCACCGAATAGGCCGTATTGGCCAGGGTCAGGCCCATCTGCTCGGCGATCGCCATGAAGAGGTTGTTGAAGATTTCCAGCATCACCGGGTCGGCAGTGGTGCCGATCGCCGTTTGGCGCGGGCGCGGCAGCGCGCGCGTGAGCACCAGGTGATCCTGCGTGGTGACCTCGCATTGCCAGCCCGGTTCCACGATGGTCGTCGCGTTGCGCTCAGCGATGATGGCCGGGCCCGACAGCGTGTCCCCGGGTTGCATCGAATCACGCGTGTAAACCGGGCTTGCATGCACCGCGCCGCCGGAGAACATGCGCACCGACTCGGCAGGCGCCAGCTCGCCAGCGCGCCGCTTAGCCGGCGCGGCGCTGTCGATCTGCTGCCCGGAACCACCGATCGCCTCTACCGACACCGCCTCCACCACCAGCGCCTTGCGTTCCATCAGAAACGAATAGCGCATGCGATAGGCAGCTTCAAAGCGCGCCTTGATCTCCTCAAGAGAGCCGTCGTCGACCACCAGCGCGGAGTCGGTGCCGTCGTAGCGCACATGCACACGCCGGCGGATCGAAATCTGCGCTGCGCCCAGCCCCTGGCCAAGCAGTTGCGCGCTGGCGTCGCCCGCCATCTGCGCAAAGGCGGCGTCAAGCGCACTACGCGATGCCGGCTCAAGGCGGAGTTCGATCGCCCGTTCGCGCATCGCCGTCAGGTCAGCCAGCCCCATGCCATAAGCCGAAAGCACACCAGCATAAGGATGGATGTAGATGCGCGGAATGCCGAGCTTATCCGCGATCAGACAGGCATGCTGGCCACCGGCACCGCCAAAACACTGCAACGTGTACTGGGTGATGTCGTAGCCGCGCGCCACCGACACTTTCTTGATCGCGTTGGCCATGTTGTCGACGGCGATCTGGATGAAACCCTCGGCCACCTCCTCGGGCGTCTTCGCAATCCCGGAGGCCGCCTCGATTTCCCCTGCCAGCACCTTAAACTTGGCTGCGCATGCGGCATAGTCGAGCGGTTCGTCAGCATGCGGACCGAACACCTGCGGAAAGAACTTTGGCTGCACCTTGCCCAGCATCACGTTGGCATCGGTAACCGCCAGCGGCCCGCCGCGTCGATAGGCGGCCGGCCCCGGGTTGGCTCCAGCCGAATCCGGGCCGACCCGATAGCGGCTGCCGTCGAAATGCAGGATCGAGCCACCACCGGCGGCCACGGTATGTATGCTCATCATCGGTGCGCGCATGCGCACGCCGGCCACCTGGGTTTCGAAGGCCCGTTCGTACTCGCCGGCGTAGTGCGAAACATCGGTCGAGGTACCGCCCATGTCGAAGCCGATGACCTTGTCGAAACCCGCGGCCCGTGCGGTTTGCACCATGCCGACGATGCCGCCGGCCGGCCCGGACAGGATCGAATCCTTGCCCTTGAAGAGATCGGCGGAGGTGAGTCCGCCGGACGACTGCATGAACAGCAGGCGCGCGCCATCGAGTTCGGCGGCGACCCGATCGACGTAGCGCCCGAGAATCGGCGACAAGTAGGCGTCGACCACCGTTGTATCGCCGCGCGACACCAGCTTCATCAGCGGTGAAACTTCATGTGAAACCGATACCTGACTGAAGCCGGTGGCGCGTGCCATGGCACCAATCGCGCGTTCGTGCTCGGAATAGCGGTAGCCATGCAGCAGCACGATCGCAATCGCCCGGAAGCCGCGGTCGAATGCGGCAGCCAGGTCTGCACGGGTCTTGTCAACGTTCAATGCGCGTACCACCTCCCCATGCGCACCCATGCGTTCGTCGACTTCAACCACTTCCGAATAGAGTAATTCGGGCAATACAATGTGCCGATCGAAGATGCGCGGCCGGTTCTGGTAGCCGATGCGCAACTGGTCGCGCAAGCCGCGCGTGATGAAAAGAACGGTGCGGTCGCCCTTGCGCTCCAGGAGCGCGTTGGTGGCCACCGTGGTGCCCATCTTCACCGCCTCGATGGCGGCGCCCGGAATCGGCTGGCCGGCTTTGAGGCCGAGAAAATGGCGGATCGCGGCAAGTGCGGCATCCGCGTATTGCTCGGGGTTCTCCGACAGCAACTTGTGGGTATGCAGGGTTCCCGCGGGATCGCGCGCCACCACGTCGGTAAAGGTGCCGCCGCGGTCGATCCAGAACTGCCACGCGGAATCGGAATGTTCGCTCATCAAAAACTCGCCAGTTGGGAATTGCGTAAATCGGTAACCAGCATGCAGCCGGGCTTGTGGGTGATCGAGATGGCAGGTCTGGCCGCGCGAATCGCCGATTGCGGGGTGACGCCGCAGGCCCAGAACACCGGGACTTCGTCATGCAATATCGCGACGGCGTCACCAAAGTCGGGCCGCCCGATGTCGGTGATGCCGATCGCTGCGGGGTCGCCGAAATGCACCGGCGCACCATGCACACCGGGAAAGCGCGAGGTGATCTGGATTGCCCGTATCGCGTCTGCCGGGCGCATCGGTCGCATCGATACCACCAGCGGCCCGCCGAACGGACCGGCCGGCAGTGTGGCGATATTGGTGCGGTACATCGCCACATTGATGCCGCGCTCGATATGGCGCATGCGGATGCCGGCTTCGATCA
>JAYVWK010000141.1:0-6102 GCA_043786185.1 Burkholderiales bacterium | reverse complement strand
CGCTTGCGCGACGCCGGCGCGATTTGAGAATGCCGGTAGATGCGCGTGACAAACAGCCGTGGCCTGCGCGGACTTATACGTCCAGGCCGCCAATCTGCTCATACACCCGGCCAAGCCACACCTTGACGCGCTGCCGCTCCAGCAACCCCAGGCTCGCGCCACCCACATCCACCGGCTGAATCGCCGCCCAGAAGCTGGTATCGCGCGCGTCGATTTTCTGCATGGTGGCATCCGCCAGATGTCCGATGGTGACGACACGAGACCCGAATTGTTCGGCGCGTTCGCGCTGACCGGATGCTTCAAGTATCTCGAAGCGATCACCGCGCAGGGCGTTGAGCACAAGTACGATCTGCATGCGGCCACCGAACGCATCTAGCAGGCTGCGCAACAGGTCGACCGAATCGCGGCCGGCGTCCATCACATGCCAGTAAGTAAGCGACAGGCCGACCTCGGGCGCCAGTTCGATCAGGCCGGAATCTCCCATCCAGCGCGCCAGGGCATGGTGGGTCTGCGCGGCCAGGTCGACCAGGATGCGCTGCTCGGGGTTGGCGGCGGCGGCTTCGACGACGCGATCGAGGTTGCCATAGTCGTCGATCACCACCGGGCTTGCGTAGCCGGCGTAGAAGCGCAGCAGCGCGCCGTGCGACTTGTCGGAGTCATGCCCGCTAAACGGCATGTTGTGATCGATGAAGTATTGCGCCAGGATGCGCGCCACCATTGATTTGCCGACGCCGCCTTTTTCGCCGCCGATGAAATGCAGTTTGCTCATGCCGAAGCTTTCGTTGTTCAGGTTGTTGAAACGTGATGCGAAGCAGTAACAGGGCCATTTGCGGCCGCCCGAAGTATAGGTGACATGAGTGCGGGATAATCCGCAGTTGTCTTTCGGCGATGGAAAACCATGCGCGACAATTTCAGCAATAGCCAGATCATTCGCAAGCCCGCTGTTTCCTCTGCCGGCGGCATTGTCGCCGCGCAGCATATCCGCGCTGCACAGGCGGGTGCTCATGTGCTGGCCGCCGGCGGCGATTGCGTCGATGCGGCGATTGCCACTTCCTTCGCGCTTGGGGTGGTCGAGCCGTGGATGAGCGGGCTCGGTGGCGGTGGCGCGATGGTGCTTTATCGGGCACGCGAAAAGCGCTTCGAGGTGATCGATTTCGGCATGTGCGCGCCGGGTGGCTTGCGACCCGAGGATTTCGCGTTGGCGGGCGTTGGCGCGGCGTCCGACCTGTTTCCATGGCCGCGGGTGGCAGGTGATCGCAACCTGCACGGCCCGGCCTCAGTCGCGGTGCCCGGTGTGGTGGCGGGCATGGAGGCTGCGCACGGGCGCTACGCGCGCATGCCCTGGCGCGACCTCCTGGCGCCGGCGATCGCGCTGGCTGCTGACGGCTTGCTGGTCGACTGGTTCACCACCGAACTGGTGGCTACCGGCGCGCCCGACCTGCGGCGTTATGCCGCGAGCAGTGAGCGCTTTCTGATCGACGGCTTGCCGCCGGTGGCGATGTGGGGCATTCGTGACGAAGTGCGCCTGCCGCAACCGGCCTTGCGTGCCACGCTTGCGGCATTAGCCGAGCGTGGTCCGCGCGACTTCTACGAGGGCGATCTTGCGCGCAGCATCGCCGCCGACATCGCTCGCGACGGCGGCTACCTTTCGGTGGCCGATCTGGCCACGTTTCGTGCCGAAGTGCGCGCTCCGCTATGGTTTCCCTACCGCGGCGGTCGGGTGCATGCAACCCCGGAGCTGACTGCCGGTCCTACGCTGGCGCACACCTTGCGACTCCTTGCAGCCGACCCGGCATGGGCGGTGCGTGGCGCCGCACCCGATGCCGCTGCCTACGTCGCTTACGCGCACGCCCTGCAGGCCGCGCATCGCGAGCGGCTCAAGGGCATGGGTGACGCCGACGGCAGGCGCGCGCTCGGTGCCGAGCATCTGGCGCCGGCCTGCACCACCCACTTCAACGTGGTCGATCGCGAAGGCAACATGGCGGCGGTGACGCAGACATTGTTGTCGATCTTCGGCTCCAAGTACACGCTGCCGGGCTCCGGCATCCTGATGAACAACGGCATCATGTGGTTCGATCCCGAGCCTGGCGCGCCGAATTCGCTCGCGCCCGGCCGGCGCTGCCTGACCAACTACACGCCGGTGATCGCCGAGGCCGCCGACGGGCGCATGCTTGCCGTCGGCGCCTCCGGCGGCCGACGCATTTTGCCGGCGGTGGCGCAACTGTTGTCGTTCACCCTCGACTACGGCATGGATCTGGATGCGGCCTTTCACACCCCGAGGATCGATGCCAGTGAAGGTGCCACGGTGATCGGCGACGTACGCTTGCCAAGTGAAGTGCGCGCGGCCCTGGCGGCGCAGTTCGATTACCTGGAGGCGCGGGTGCAGACCATGCCGATGAAGTTTGCCTGCCCTTCGGCCGTGGCGCGCGATGGCGACATCAACAGCGGAGCGACCGAGATCGCGCAGCCCTGGGCGGACGCGATAGCCGCGTAGCCAGCGCTGTTGCCGGGCCCTGGCCGCAGGCGCCACGCTTTCGATCGATCAATAGTCGGCCCTGAGCGTGCCCTGATAGACCGGCGTCACCACGCCCTGCGTGCGGGTATGGAAGCGCACCGGAATCGAGCGCACCGTGCCTCGGTCGTTGTGCTGCACATGAAAGTGCAGATGCGGGCCGCTCGACTGGCCGGTATTGCCGGAGAAGCCGAGCAGCGTGCCCGCGTCAATACGCGCGTTCGGCAGCAGATCGCTTGCAATCCGCGACAAATGCGCATAGTCGGTCCAGGTCGCGTCTGCATGAAAGATGCGCACGAAATTGCCGCGCCCGGCAAGATCGGCTCGGGTCTCCGATTTTTCGTGGATCTCGATCACGAAACCTGCGCGCGCGGCCACGATCGGCGTGCCCTCCGGCATCACCACGTCGATCGCGTTGGCGGTCTGGGCGTCGTTGTGCGTGATCATCGGGCCGCCTGGCGCCTGCGAGACGCGAAAACTGCGCCCGTTCTCGAACGGTATGCGGTAGCGCGCGTTGGGATCGGGACTCGCCTGCGGGTCGCCCAGCAAGACGGCGTAGCGATAGCTGAAGTTGTAGCCCTGGCGCTCGTCACCCGGGCGCACGCGCACCATTTCGTCGGTTTGTCCGGGGTGCAGCACCACTACAAACGGCCAGGCGCGACTTGAGCGCAGATTGGTCGAGCTGGCAAGGGAAAACGTCAGTTGGATCGGCGCCCGCCCGCCATTGCGGGCGATCACCCGGTGGGTGCTACCTTCCTTCAGCGATTCGACCGTGACCGGGTAGCGATCCTGCGCGCTTGCCGTCGTAGCCGCCCAACCCAGCAGCAGCGCCGCGCAGGCCAGCGTGCGGTGCAGCCACTCAGGCACCGGCGGCGCGCCGGGCCGCGAACTCGACAAACCAGGTGAGGCTGCCCGGGTTGATCATCGAGTCGCGATTGACTACTTTGTCAAGCGCTTCGCCCAGCAAAAGGCGTTTGATCGGCACTTCGAGCTTCTTGCCGTTCAAAGTGCGCGGCACTTGCGGAATCGCGAATATGTCGTTGGGCACATGGCGCGCCGACAGGTCCGTGCGCACCCGTGCCTTGATGCGTTCGATGAGTGCGGCATCGAGCAAGCCGCCGGCTTTGAGCACCACGAACAGCGGCATGTAGGATTCGCGCCCGAGGTATTCGAGATCGACCACCAGGCTGTCCTGCACTTCGGGCACATCCTCGACCACCCGGTAGATCTCGGCCGAGCCCATGCGGATGCCGTAACGGTTGATGGTGGAATCGCTACGCCCGTAGATGATGGCGCCGCCGCGCGGCGTGATCTTCAGCCAGTCGCCATGGCGCCAGTAGCCGGGGTACATCTCGAAATAGCTTTCCATGTAGCGACGGTCGTTGTGGTCGTTCCAGAAAAACAGCGGAAAAGAGGGCATTGGCAGGGTGCACACCAGTTCGCCCACCTGGTCGGTCAGGGCGTGGCCGGCTTCGTCAAAGGCATAGACGGCGACGCCCAGGCAGCGGCACTGCATTTCACCCGCGTATTGCGGCATGATCGGACAGGCGCCGACAAACGCGGCGCCGGGATCGGTGCCGCCGGAAATGGATGCCAGCAACAGGTCGCTGTTGACATTGTCGTACACCCACTGATAACCTTCGACCGGCAAAGGCGAGCCGGAGGACGCGAGCGTGCGAATGCGCGAGATGTCGCCCGCAGCACGCGGCTGCACGCCGGACTTCATGCACTGCGCGATGTAGGCGGCGCTGGCGCCGAACACATCGGTGTCGGTGCGCGCCGCCAGATCCCACAGCCGGCCCATGTCGGGCGTAGCGGGGTTGCCGTCGTACTGGATGATGGTGCAGCCCGAAAGCAAGGTGTTGACCATCAGATTCCAGATGATCCAGTTGGTCGAGGAGAACCAGAAAAAGCGATCGCCGGGCACAAGGTCCAGATGCAGGTCGTTGGCCTTGATGGTCTCGATGACGGTACCGCCGTGTCCATGCACGATCGGTTTGGGCATGCCGGTGGTGCCCGATGAATACACCACCCACAGCGGGTGGTCGAAGGGCACCTGCGCGAATTCCAGCGGACCGGGGGTTGCCATGGCGTCCGCCCACGCCATCGCCTGCGGAAATTGCGCGATGTCGGTCGCCGGGTCAAGATAGGGCACCAGCACCAGTTTTTCGACGGTGGGCAAATGCGACAGGATTTCGCGCACGATAGCGCGGCGATCGAAGTCACGCCCGCCATAGCGGTAACCGTCGACCGCCAGCATCACGCGCGGCTCGATCTGGCGAAAGCGGTCGATCACCGATACATGCCCCATGTCGGGTGACGCCGAAGACCAGATCGCGCCGATGCTGGCCACCGCTAGCAAGGCGACCACGGTGTGCGGAATGTTGGGCATGTAGGCAACCACCCGGTCGCCCGGCTTGACGCCCAGTTTCTTGAGCGCGTTGGCCAGCGCCGCGACCTGACGCTTGAGTTCATCCCACGAAATTTCGGTGCGGGCGCGCAGTTCGGATTCGAAAATGATCGCAGGCCGGTCGCCTGCCGCGTGGCGCAAGGCATGCTCGGCGTAATTCAGATGTGCGCCTTCGAACCAGACCGTGCGCGGCATCTTGCGCTCCTTGAGCACCTGCTTGTACGGCGCTGAAGCCTTGATGTCGTAGTACTCCCAGATGCTGGCCCAGAACGCCTCGAGTTCGTCGACCGACCATTGCCACAGCGCGTTGTAGTCGGCGAACGTCAGGCCGCGGGTTTTCTGAAGCCATGCCATATATGCGGTGAGGCGGGCGTTCTCAAGGCGCTCGGGCGAGGGTTGCCACAGCAGGGTGCCTTCGGGGATGCTTGCCACGTTGTTGTCTCCGTTACTTGCGGGGTCCATGACTTCTGATTGTCTTCAGGGCATAGCGCAGGATTTTATCCAGAGCGGCGCGGCGGCGCCGGGTCTGTTCGTGCCGTCTGCGAAACGGCTGCTAAGCTTCGGGTCCGCGACATCTCCATCGACGACCCATGCATTACAGCACTGCTGACAACAAGCACGGATTGCGCTTCAATCCGTTCAAGGCCCTGATCGTGCCGCGCCCGATCGGCTGGATCGCTTCCCTTTCCAGCGACGGTGTGCGCAACCTCGCGCCCTACAGCTATTTCAATGCGGTAAGCGACAGCCCACCGATGGTGCTGTTTTCCTCCGCCGGGCGCAAGGATTCCCTGCGCAATATCGAGGAGACCGGCGAATTCACCTGCTCGCTAGCCAACTGGGACCTGCGAGACCGCATGAATCTCTCTTCCGCGCCGGTGGCCGCCGGGGTCGATGAGTTCGAACTGGCCGGGCTGACGGCAGCCGCGTCGGTCATGGTCAAGGTGCCGCGCGTGGCGGAGAGCCCGGCGGCGTTCGAGTGTCGCTACTGGAAGAGCATTGAGCTGCCGCCCGCGGGTCCTGACGATAAGCACACGCACACGGTGGTGTTCGGCCAGGTCGTCGGGGTCTACATCAACGATGCATTTATTCGGGATGGCATGATTGACACCGGTGCGATGCGACCGCTGGCACGCTTGGGCTACATGGACTACGCGGTGGTGACGCCCGAGACCATGTTCAC
>JAYVWK010000140.1:0-4186 GCA_043786185.1 Burkholderiales bacterium | reverse complement strand
CAGCGTCGCCCGCCATGCCGCCATGGCCATGCGGTATCGCCGACACCAGCGCCTGCGTATACGGATGACGCGGCGCGGCGAACACCTGGTCGGCCGGCCCCGCTTCGATCACCCGGCCCAGGTACATGACGACCACGCGATCACACAACAGGCGCACGACATTGAGGTCGTGCGAGACGAACAGGTAGGCCAGACCGCGTTCACGCCGCAGGCGTGCCAGCAGCTTAAGCACGATGGCCTGCACCGAAACATCGAGCGCGGAGGTCGGTTCATCGAGGATCAGGAGTAGCGGCTTCGAAGCGAGGGCTCGCGCGATGCCGACCCTGGCCTTCTGCCCGCCCGATAGCTGATGCGGAAAGCGCGCCAGCAACTCGGGCGCCAGGCCCACCGCATCGGCTAAGCTGCCGACCTCGGATGCCAAATCACCCCGCATGCCCTGCAGCAGGCGCAGCGGCTCGGCGATGGTGTCGGCGGCGCTGTAGCGCGGGTTCAGGCTGTCGGTCGGGTCCTGAAACACCATTTGTATCTTGGCGCGCTCGGGGCGTCGTGCGAAGGCCGCGGCCGGCACCGCGCCGATGTCGTTCTCCTGAAACACGATCGCGCCTTCGCTCGCATCGATCAGGCGCGTGATCAGGCGCACCAGGGTTGACTTGCCGCAACCGGATTCGCCGACTAAGCCCACCGATTCGCCGGCATGGATGCGCAGGTTCACATCGTCGACAGCATGCAGCAAGGCCGGCCCCTTGCGCGGGCCGCCACGCTTGCCGACCGCGAAGCGCTTGGCCAGGCCAATGGTTTCCAGCAAAACCCTGCTCATGCCGCGGCGCGCAGTTGGTCCAGCGGATGCCAGCAAGCCACCGCGCGCGCGGTGGCAGCGTCGATCGGTGGCAGCGGTGCATCGCAAGCGCCGCTGGCACGCTCGCAGCGCTCCCTGAAGCGACAGGCCGGCAGGTCATCGCGACGCAGATCCGGCAGGTTGCCGGGAATCGAGCTCAAGGCGGCGAGCACCGAATCGGCCGCCGGCGTCGCGCGCATCAACTGCGCGGTGTAAGGATGTTGCGGGGCATCAAACAAGAGCCGGGTCGGCGCCACCTCCACGATATGCCCCGCGTGCATGACGATGATGCGGTCGCAATAGTCCGCCGCCAGTCCGAGATCGTGGGTGATGAAGAGGGTCGCCATGCCGGATGCACGCGCGCGCTCGCCGATCAGATCCATGATGCCGGCCTGGGTAGTCACATCCAGCCCGGTGGTCGGTTCGTCGGCGATCAGGAGCGCCGGCTTGCAACTCAAGGCCAGGGCGATCATGACGCGCTGGCACATGCCACCGGAAAGCTCGAACGGATAGGCGTGATAGCGCCGTTCCGGATCGGGAATATTGACCTGGCGCAGCGCCTCGATGGCGCGCCCCTTGAGATCGGCGCTGCGCACCGCGGCATGGCGCTTGAGCACGTCTTCGATCTGCACGCCGATACGGCGGATCGGATTGAGCGCGGTGCGCGGATTCTGGAAGATCATCGATATCTCGCGGCCGCGAATCTCCATGAGCTCCGCTTCACTGGCGCGCAAGAGGTCGAGCCCGCCGAACAGCGCGCGCCCGCCGGTGACCGTGGCCGCGCGGTCCGAGATGCCCAGCATGGCGAAGGACAACACTGATTTTCCCGAACCGCTTTCGCCGACCAGACCGACCGTTTCACCCTTGCGGATCGACAGGTTGAGATTGTCGAGCGCATGCACCACGCCCGAACGGGTGCGAAACTCCAGGCCGAAGCCTTGCACCTTGAGCAGCGCAATGCTGTCCTCAGGCGCCGCCGCGCCGGCCGGCGGCTTCATGTGCGCCGCCGCGGATCGATCATGTCGCGCAGGCCGTCACCCAGCAAATTGAAGCAGAACACCGCCAGCATCAGCACTAAGCCCGGGAACAGCGCCACCCACCATTCCCCGGAAATGATGTAGGTGGCGCCTTCGGCCACCATGATGCCCCACTCCGGAATCGGCGGGCGCACCCCCAAGCCGATGAACGACAGGCCGGCGGCATTGAGGATCGCCCAGCCCATGTTGAGCGATACCTGCACCATCGCCGGCGGCAGGATGTTGGGAAAAATATGGTGCGACAGGATGCGCCAGTCGCTGTTGCCGGCCAAGCGTGCCGCCTCGACGAAGCCGGCATTGCGCAACACGTTGGCCTCGGCACGCGCCACTCTGATATAGAACGGCAGGTTGATGATGGCGGTCGCATAGACGATATTGGCCACCGAGTTGCCAAGGGCCGCCACGATGCCCATGGCCAGCACGAACAAGGGAAACGCCATGATGGTATCGGCCAGGCGCACGATGATGCGGTCCCACCAGCCGCCGAAAAATCCAGCCGCCAGTCCCAGCGCGATGCCGATGGCGAACGACAGCGCGACCGCCGCCACCGCGATGCCGAAATCCAAGCGCGTGGCTACGATGATGCGCGACAGGATGTCACGCCCCAAGGCATCGGTGCCGAACCAGTGCAAAAGCGAAGGCGCCTGCAGTGCCGCCTTGGTATCGGTGGCCAGCGGATCGTAGGGTGCGAACCAGGGGCCGAAGAGCGCCACGGCGACAAAGGCTGAAAACAGCGCGAAGGCGGCAAGCGTGACCAGGTTTTCACCTAGCACATAGCGAACATGCCGGACGGCGGAGCCGGCACTCATGCCGTCAGCCCCACACGCGGATCGATCAGGCCATACGCGACATCGATTGCCAGATTCAGCAGCACGTACAGCACGCCCATGGTCAAAACGAAACCCTGGATCGGCGCGTAATCGGAAGCGGTGAGCGACTCGATCGCGTAGGAACCGATGCCGGGCCAGGCGAACACCTTCTCGACCAACACGTTCGACCCCAGCAGGAACGAAAACACCATGCCAAGCGTAGTCACCACCGGCAGCAAGGCGTTGCGAAACGCATAGGTATAGAGCACGGTCGATGCGCTCAGACCGGAGGCGCGCGCGGTGCGGATGAAATCCGCGGAAAGCACCCCGAGCATCGAGGCACGGGTCATGCGCGCCAGCGGCGCCAGCACAAACAGGCCCATGGTGATGGCGGGCAGCAAGATCTGCGCAAAGCTGGCGCGCAACACCGCGCCCTCGCCCGCCAGCAGACTGTCGATCAGGTACATGCCGGTGATCGACGGCGGCGGCGAGAACAGCGGATCGAGGCGCCCGAGCGGAGCCGGCGCTACCCCCAGCAGGAAGTAGAACACGTAGGCCAGCAGGAGCCCGGTGAAAAAGGTCGGCAACGACACTCCGGCGGTGGTCACCAGGCGACACAGGTGATCGATCCACGAACCCGGTCGAGTCGCCGCCAGCACCCCCAGCGGCAAGGCGATCGCCACGGCGAACAGCAGCGCGCAGAAGGTGAGTTCGAGCGAGGCCGGCAGGCGCTGCACCAGTTCGGTCAATACCGGCTGGCCGGTGGACAGGCTTTGCCCGAAATCGCCATAGGCCAGGTCACGCAGATAGAAGCCGAATTGCTCGATCAGGGTTTTGTTGAGACCCAGCTTTTCGCGAATCTGCTCGACCGCTTCGGGACTGGCGGCGGCACCGGCGAAAAACGCCGCCGGATCGCCCGGCAGCGCGCGCGTCAACAGAAAAGTCACGACAATCACGCCGATCAGGTTGGGGATCGCGCCCACTAAGCGCAGCGTGATGATGCGCAGCATCAGCCGGCGGCAATCAGGCTGACATGGGCGGCGACCACGCGCCAGCCTTCCGGCGTCTTCATCCAGGTCTGGCTCTGGCGGCCGACCTTGCCTGGTGCGGAGTCGCGTTCGAACATGGTGTTGGCAGTGGCCATGTCGCGACCATAGGTGGTGATTAAGGTGCCCTTGATGCTGCGTGCCAATCCGGCGGCAGGGCGGCCCGAGCGGAACGCGGCGATCTGCGCATAACCGTACAGGTTCTCGCCGATGCCGTAACGCAGCGTCAGCGGGTTGTTCCAGAACAGTTCGTCGAGCACCGCCACGTCGTTGGCATTGAGCGCCACTTCGTAGCGCTGGAACGCGGCGTTCACTTCGGCCACGACTTCGGGGATGTTGATTTCGGGCATGGAGATTCCTTTCATCCTATTTTGCTCAGTTGGCGTACTTGCGAAACAAGAAAACATCAACTGACACAACGGGTTGGCGCTGATTTTTGCAACTGCGCCACAGTACCCT
>JAYVWK010000139.1:0-2630 GCA_043786185.1 Burkholderiales bacterium | reverse complement strand
CCGACCGCGGTGAGGGCGTAGATCGCCCCCAGTTGCAGGCCGTTGATCAGGAGTTGGAGGAGCAGCAAGGTGGAAGGCGCGCTACGGGTCGGAGCCGGGCGGGCGGCGCCCGGGTTGGACCATGCGGTTTACATGACGATCAGGTTGCCCTTGACCAGCTTGCCGGGGCCGCCGTCGATCTCATAAATTCCCAGCGGCATCGAGACCGTGCCGTTGGGCAGGAACTGCATCTTGCCGCCAACCATGTCGAAGCTGCCCATCGCCTTGCGCTGCTTGAGCAGGTTTTCGCCGGTGATCGGTTGACCGCTTTTTTCAAGCGCCTGCGCCAGCTTCACGAATACCATCACGGCGTTGTAGTAGTTGGCGACGTAGGCGTTGGGTTCCTTGTTCTTCTTCGCTTTCCAGTCGCGCGCCAGCCGGCGGCTGATGGCGTCACCTTCCCAGTTCACTTCCTGGGTGGGAAACAGCGCGCCCCTGGCCTCGGGCAATTGGGACACCGTGGGCGAGGAGAATGCCGAGTAGCCCACCAGTTGCTGCTTGACCCCGTTGTCGCGCAGTTGCTTGACGATCTGCGCTTGTTGCGTGCCGAACGAAGCAATGAAGACCACGTCGGGCTGCGCTTCGCGCACCTTGGCGGCGAGGCCGGCGAACTGCTGGGAGGCGCGCGGCACCTGCTGGGACGACACCATGGTGCCGCCGTTTTTCGGCACGTGGATATCCAGTTCCTTCTTGATCGCCTCGCCCGCCGGGTCGTCGACATAGAGCAGCGCCACTTTCTTGAAGTTGCGCTCCTTCACCAGATAGGGGACGATCGCCTGCACCTCCAGGTTGACCAGCGGAATCACGTTCCAGAAATACTCGCCCAGTTCGGCCAGATCCGGGCCGATGCCACCGCCGTTGACCGAGACCACGCGGGCCTTGTCGCCGACCGGTGCGATCGCCTTCGATACGCCGGTGAAGGCCGACAGCACGTAGGCTACCTTCTCGACACTGACCAGCTTGTTCATCGCCACGACGCCCTGTTGCGGCGTGGCCTGGCTGTCTTCGATCACCATCACCAGCTTTTTCGACAGCATCTTGTCGGCATTGGCATGCTCGACCGCGATGGCGGCGGCGCTGGAGAATAGCTCGCCGTATTCGGCGTTGGGGCCGCTCATCGGCAGGTTGGCGCCGAACTTGATGTCCTGGGCCGCGGCCGGCAGCGCCGCGATCAAACCGGCGGCCGTGAGTGCGCCCAGCAGATGTTTGAAGTTCATTCGATTGCCTCCTTTGGTTGAACCTGCGCGGGTCTGGTCAAGCCCGTGTTGCGCTGGCTGCGGCAGCACTGCGCGACTCGAATGCTCGCTTCCGTCAATGCATTTGCCGCTCCGGCAGTATAGCGCCGCATCCATGCGCGCCCTGGCCACGGGTTTGCCCGGCGGCGCTGCCGCGGCGACGGCGCACGGGTGCGGCGGTTCGCGCATAATCAACATCTTTGTGTACCGCGCCGCTTGCGGCGATTGCGCAAGGACTGCCATGCCCAACCCCGTCATGCCGCGCGTGCCGCGTGCGGAAATGAACCCGCGCCTGCAAAAGGACTACGACACCGCGCTCAACTTGCGCGACGACGCCACCTTGATCGAGATCGGCGCCCACGCGCCCGAACTGATGGAGTGGTATCGCGAAGGCTTTTACGCCCGAGTGTTCTACGGCGGGCGGGTGGCGGTGCGCATCAAGGAGTTGCTGCGCTATCGCCTGTCGATGACCCATGGCTGCGCCTATTGCAACCGTGGCAACAGCGACGCGGCGCGCAAGTCGGGTGTCAGCGATGCGCAACTCGCGCACATCATGGACGAGCACCACGCGGTGTTCGATGCCTGTGATCGTGCCGTGCTGAAACTGGCGGACCAGGTGGCCATGACCAACCAGCATGGTCATCTGGATTCTGCGCTGTACGCCGAATTGCGCGCCCATTTCGACGATGCGCAGATTTTCGAGCTCGGCATGACCGCCGGCTTTTTGACCGGCATGGCCAAATTCATTTTTGTCTATGACCTGGTGGAGAAGGAAGCGAACTGCCCGTTCCAGCCGCGCGCGCTGGCGGCTTAGGGTTTCAGGCGGTGCCGCCGGCCCGGCCAGGCCAACGCCTCCCGCCAAGCTGCTAGTTTCAGCAGCTGCCACCGACAGCGCGTGACGGCAGGGGTCACCTGTCACAAGTACCAGTAGACCTCCCTGGAAACTGGCACGACAATCCACGTTTCGACACCGCCTCGATCGCGCGTCAGCGGCATGCGGCCTGCCATGACGACAATGCCGACGATCGCGACGATGGCGACGATGGCGACGATGATGGCGGTGTAACCAGGGCACAAGATGGCAAGTGCGGTGCGCAACAGGATTCTGCTGATCGAGGACGACCGCGAGACCGCAGGGCTTCTGGCCGAGGAATTGCGTGACGACGGCTACGAGGTGGTGGTAGCCCACGACGGCGGCGCCGGCTTTGCCGCGATTCTCAAGCACACCCCGGACTTGGTGCTGTGCGATGTGAGCATGCCGGTGCTGTCCGGGTTCGAGGTGCTGGAGCGTCTGACGGCGATCGCACCGCGCTTCTCGCGCATGCCCTTTGTTTTCCTCACCGCGCTGGTGGACCG
>JAYVWK010000138.1:0-3127 GCA_043786185.1 Burkholderiales bacterium | reverse complement strand
CGCATATTCCGAGGTGACAAGGCTCAGGTCGAGCAGGTCGATATTAAGGCCGGCCGCTTCCAGCACTTCGCGCGCCAAACCAAGCAGCCGGAAGGTTTTCGACATTTCGCCCGGGCAGGTGCCGTCGTTGCGCGCCGAACCGCAGATCAGCAGCACGCGCGACCGGGTTGCCGTGTTGGCTTGGCGCTGCTGCGCCGCCTCGATGCGCTGCCTGGTGGCCACCCATTCGGTCGACAGGTGGTAGTCGGGGTCAGCATAGCCGGCACCGGCTTTTTGCGTGAAGGGGGCCTTGCGGCCCTCGCTGTAGGCCTGCCAGGCCACTTCCTCTAAGCGGGCGATGGCCGCATCTTCCACACGGAACGCCGGATCCACAAACGAGGCGCGAAAGCGCTCGCCGAACGGCTCGCGTGCGAGCGAGGCTGGGGCCTGGCCCTTGCGGATTTCGATCATGCCAGCTCCTCTCGAATCGCGGTGTGGGCGCGCCGGCGCGCCGCCACAATGCGCCGACAGTGGCACGGGCGGCGCGCGCGGTCTGTGTGCCAGCGCACGCAGTTGCACTCTCTTGTGTACGTATGTGGCGGCGGCTGCGAGCGGCGCCGCGGCGCGGTTTGGCTCATTGCCCACAGCAGGCGTAAGGCCGCACGCGGGTGCGTACGCTGGCACACAGTCAGAACCGCGGAGCCTGGCGCATGATTCGCACTCATTCCATTCACCGGTATTGAGCATGACAGATTCCAATTCCCCGATCACTCCCGTGCCTGACACGGCCGAGCTTGCGCGCGGCCGGCAGCTTGCACCTTCGCCGGCACCTTCGCCGGCACCTTCGCTGGCACATGCGCCCGGCGTCACGGGCGGCGCCGTACTGGCGGGTGGCGCGGCGCTCGCGGTGCTGGCGCTGGTTTTCCTGAAGCCGCGCCTGGGCGGCCTTTTCGCCCGCTGGCAGGGCGCCGCGATCGGCACGCGCTTGCTGTCGCTCCTGCGCAGTCGGTGACGCATGATCGACCAACACGTCGCAGCGCCGCCTAAGCGCCCCAATCTCTTGCTGCTGGGCAGCGAGCCCTGGCGCGCGGCGCGCGAGTACCTGGCACACAAAGTCGGGGCGGCGGTCGAAGGCTCACCCGGCGATGGTCATCCGGTGATCTTCTTCCCCGGCTTGGGCACCAGCGACAGCGCGCTGGCACCGCTCAGGGATCGCTGTCGCGCGCTGGGCTACAGCGCATTGGGCTGGGGGCGCGGCTACAACACCGGGCCGCACGGCGACTTCGATGAATGGCTGGGCGAACTTGCCGCCCACCTCGATACGCTGCTGGCACCGTTCGTACAGAGCGCGACCCTGATCGGCTGGAGCCTGGGCGGCCTGTACGCGCGCGAATTGGCGAAATTGAGGCCGGCGCGCATACGCCAGGTGATCACCTTCGGCACGCCCTTCAACGCGCTGGCCGATCACACCAACGTGGGCTGGGTGTTCCGCCTGTTGAGCGGGACCGAGCTTAAGTTCAATGCGGCCCTGAGTGCGCGCCTGCGCACGCCGCCGCCGCTGCCGACCACCTCGATCTATAGCCGCGCCGACGGCATCGTCGCCTGGCAGACCTGCCTGCATGAGGAAGCCGCGCCAGAGGTTGAGGATGTCGAGATCGCAGGCAGTCACACCGGCATGGGCTGGAATCGCGCCGTGCAGGAGGTCATCGCCGATCGCTTAGCGCAGCCGGTTGGCGCCTGGCGTCCCTATGTCCAGTAACGCGCGCCGCCGCGCAACCCATGCGGCCCTTTTTTCCCACTAAGCGGAGTCAAACATGAAAATCCAAGCCCAATCCAATACCGACCTGACCAAGCTGTGCAACCTGATCAAAGACATGCCGGTGGCGATGCTGACCGGCTTCGATGCCGACGGCACCCTGGCCAGCCGGCCGATGGCAGCGCTCGAGATGGATGCCAGCGGTGCAATCTGGTTCTTCACCGATCTGCGCTCGTCGAAAACGCAGGATCTGCGCAATCTCAACCTGAACTTTTCCGACGTTGGCCGTGCCAGCTATGTCTCGCTTTCGGGCTACGGCGAGATCAACACCAACCGCGCACGTATCGAGCGCATGTGGACGCCATTGGCGCGGCCATGGTTTCCCGAAGGGCCGGATTCGCCCAACCTGGGGCTTTTGAAGTTCATGCCTGAAGCGGCTGAATACTGGGATGCACCGCACAGCGGCATGGTGCGCATGTTCGCGATGGCAGCTTCGGTTTTGGCCGGCAAGCCGATCGCCATGGGTGAACACGACAACCTCACGCATCTGGCGAAACCGGCGACTGCAGCCGCACGCATCTAGTGGGAGCACACCTGCCGCCGCATCGCCACGGCGCGGCGATGCGCAGCGAAACCGACAGTTTCGGTGCCATCGAGGTGCCGGCCGATGCCCTATGGGGCGCGCAGACGGCGCGCAGCCTGCGCTTTTTCAACATCGGCCATGAGCGCATGCCCTTGATGGTGGTACATGCGCTGGCCTGGATCAAGTGGGCTGCAGCCTGCGTCAACCGCGATCTCGGGTTGCTGGATGCGGCGCGTGCCAACGCCATCGCGGACGCCGCCTGGCAGGTGGCCGTCGGCGGTTTCGACGAACAGTTCCCCCTTTCGGTGTGGCAGACCGGCTCCGGCACCCAGAGCAACATGAATGTCAATGAAGTGGTGGCCACCCTGGCTGCGCGTTCGCTGCTACGCGTAACGCCCGGGGCTAAGCGGATTCACGCCAACGACGAGGTCAACCTCGGCCAATCGAGCAACGATGTGTTTCCCAGCGCGCTGCACATCGCAGTGGCCACCCAGGCGCGCCACGCACTGTTGCCGGCTCTGCAGGAGTTGCGGCTGGCCTTAGCGGCCAAGGCGCAGGGCTTCAACAGCGTTATCAAGATCGGCCGCACCCATTTGCAGGATGCCACGCCGCTGACCATGGGCCAGGAATTCGGCGGTTACGCCGCGCAGATTGGCCTTTGCGAGGCGAGCATGCAGCACGCCCTTGGTGCCGTGCACAGCCTGGCCGTCGGCGGCACCGCGGTCGGCACCGGGCAGAACACCCATGTGCAGTTCGGCCCGCGGGTGATCGCGCTCTTAGCCCATCAGCTGGACCTGCCGCTTGAGCAG
>JAYVWK010000137.1:0-2964 GCA_043786185.1 Burkholderiales bacterium | reverse complement strand
GTAGGCGTCCACGGGCTTAACTTCGCCGCTGCGCTGGTTGCAACATTGCTGGTCGCCGTCACGCGCGGCCTGGTGATTCACACGCCATGGTCGCAGCGCTGGCAAGCGTTGACTGCACTGACGCTTGTGCTTTGTGGCGGCTGGCTGTGCGGCTTCGTCGGGTGGTCAGCGCCGCATCAAGAACCGGTGCGTGTCGCCCTTCTTCAAGGCAACATCGCCCAGGATCTGAAGTTCGAAGAAGGTCGCTTCGAGACCACCCTCGAAGGCTATCGACGCCTGATCGAGGCTCACCCGGCGACCTTGATCGTGCTGCCTGAAACGGCGTTGCCGCGCATGCTGCACACCATCCCGCGAGGCTATCTCGACCTGCTTGGGGATCTGGCCCGCACACGCGGTGCGGACCTGGTGTTCGGCGTGCCCCTGGCCGAATCGCAGCAGCGCTATTTCAATAGTGTGGTGACCCTCGGTGCCAGCCCGCAACAACGCTACGACAAGGCGCATCTGGTTCCGTTCGGGGAATTCATCCCCTTCGGATTTCGCTGGTTTGTCGATCTGATGAAAATCCCGCTGGGCGACTTCACGCGTGGCTCGGACAGTCCGCAGGCACTGACACTGGGCTCACAGCGGCTGGCGATCAACATCTGCTATGAAGACTTGTTTGGCGAGGAGATCATACGCCAGCTGCCGACGGCCACGATGCTGGCAAATGTGAGCAACATCGCCTGGTTCGGCAACTCTCTGGCGCCGCATCAGCACCTGCAGATCAGCCGCATGCGTGCGCTCGAAACCGCACGGCCGATGCTGCGAGCGACCAATACGGGCATGACGGCGGTCATTGACCATCATGGCCGGGTGCTGCAGGCACTGCCGCCATTCACCGCAGGGGCACTTGTGGCCGATGTGCAGGCGACCTCGGGCCTTACCCCCTATGCGTACAGCGGCAACTGGCCCGCAATCAGCTTGAGCGTGCTGTTGCTGCTTTCGGGACTGCTGTCGCGGCAGCGGCGGCGCGGCGCGCCAGCTCAGCCGCCAGCCTGAACGCGCCCGCCAGGCTGCCGGGATCGGCGGCGCGCACTTTTTTCAGCCGCCCCGCCAGATCCAGCGCAGTTCCATGATCGACCGAGGTACGGATCACCGGCAGGCCCAGCGTCAGATTGATGCCGTGGCCGAAGCTTGCGAACTTGAGCACCGGCAGACCCTGATCGTGATACATCGCCAGCACCGCGTCGGCGCCGGCCAGAACGCCGGGGGTGAAAAGCGTATCGGCCGGCAACGGCCCGTCCAGCAGAAATCCGCGCCGCCGCATGCGCGTAAGCACCGGGATGATCACATCGATTTCCTCGCGCCCCATGTGGCCGGATTCGCCGGCATGCGGGTTGAGCCCCGCCACCAGAATGCGCGGGCGCGCAATGCCGAATTTCGATCTCAGATCGTGCGCCAGGATTTCAATACTGCGTGTAAGCCGCGGCGCCACGATGGCGTCGGCCACCGCGCGCAGCGCCAGATGGGTGGTGGCCAGTGCAACGCGCAGCACCGGCTTGCCACCCACCAGCAGCATGACCACTTGCGCGGTCCCGGTCTTGTCAGCCAGGTACTCGGTGTGGCCGGTGAACGGTATGCCGGCATCGTTGATCACGGCCTTGTGCACCGGCGCGGTCACCATCGCATCGAAAGCACCGTTGACGCACCCTGCCAGAACGGCATCGAGTACGGCCAGCACGTAGCCGGCATTGGCGCAGTCAAGCGAGCCGGGGCGCTCGCGCCGCGCCAGTGGCACATGCAGGAGCGACAACGCAGCGCGCGGCCGGGTGTTCGGGGTGATCACCGCCGGATTGAAAGGCAGACCCAAGCGCCGGGCGCGGCGCGCGAGCATGTCGGCATCGCCGACCAACACCATGCGCACGCCACGCCTGAGACCCGGTCGTGCCGCCAGCATCAGGCAGATGTCGGGGCCGATGCCGGCGGGCTCGCCGCTGCTGATCGCGATTGCCGGCGAGCGGGTCGATTCCCGCTGCCGACCGGGTGCGCGCTTGGCCATGTTTCAGCGTTCGTCGAGCCGCATCTCGACGAACGCGCGATCGCGCAACTGGCGCAACCATTCCTGGTAGGCCTCGTCGGCCTTGCGTTCGCGCAGGGCCTGGCGGGCAGCCTGACGAACCCGGTCCTGGCTCATGTCTTCGGTGCGCCGTTCCAGCACCTCGATCAGATGCCAGCCGAACTGGGTTTGCACCGGCTCGCTCAGTTCACCGGTCTTGAGCTCATTCATGGCCTTCTCGAATTCGGGCACCGTGTCGCCCGGATAGACCCAGCCCAGGTCACCTCCCCTGGATGCGCTGCCGTCGTTCGATTGCAGGCGCGCCAGATCGGCGAACTGAGCCGCCTGGTTGACGATGCGCTCCTTCAGGTCGACTAAGCGGCGCCGTGCCTGCTCCTGCGAAAGCAATTCATTGGGACGGATCAGGATGTGGCGCACGCGGGTTTGATTGACCGCCGCCTTGGTGCCACTGCCGCGCCGATCAATCAGCTTCAGAATATGAAAGCCGTTGGGGCTCTTGATCACCGCACCCACCTCGCCATTCCTCAGCCCGGCGACGGCTTCGAGAAACAACTCCGGCAGTCGATCACGCGCGCGATAGCCCAGAATGCCACCGGCAAGCGCTTCGGGCGAATCCGAAAACGCAGCCGAGACACGCGCGAAATCGGCGCCGCCGCGCAGCTGCGCCAAGGCTTCGTCGGCCCGCTTGCGGCGTTCCGCAAGCTGCTCCGGTGTGGCGTTTTCGGGAACCCGCACCAGGATCTGCGCCAGATTGATCTCGCCGGCCGTAGCATCGCCACTGCCAGCGGATTGCGCGATGAAGTTATCAATCTCGCCTTCGCTGATCGCCACCCGACTGTCGACCTCGCGCTCGCGCACGCGCGAGATCAGGATATCGTTGCGCACGTCCTCGCGAAACTTCGCGAACG
>JAYVWK010000136.1:0-2601 GCA_043786185.1 Burkholderiales bacterium | reverse complement strand
GGGTGTGCCCCTGGGCGACCAACTCGTCGTAGATGCCGTGCAGCTCGTGCAGATCGTGGTGCACGACGGGAATTGTCACGAAGCTGCCCTTGCCCTGCTGGCGGATCACCTGCCCCTCCTTGACCAGGGCGTCGACCGCTTGTCGCACGGTGATGCGGGAGACTTCGAAGCGGTGCATCAGTTGCAGTTCGGCGGGAATCTTTGCGCCGGGCTTGTAGAACCCCTGTGCAATGGCGTCGCGCAACCGGGCCGCGATCTGGCGGTACATCGCGATATGGCTGTCGCGCGCCAGCGGAATGGCTTTGGCAGCGCGTGGCATTGGCATGGCGGCGACCTCAGACGGCGACGCGCGCGCCGCTTGCCTTGTCGAACACATGCAGCCTTTCCACATCGAAACGGGCGTGCACCCGTTCTCCTTCGGCGATGCGGCCGCGCCCCGGCGCCTTGACGCGCACCAAGAGCCCGCCGACATCCAGATCGACGATCATGTCATCGCCCAGCAGTTCGCACAGGGTAACGGTTCCAGCGATGCCTTCGGTGCCCAGGGTCACTTCGGAGGGACGAATCCCCAGCATCACGTCGCGTCGGCCCAGCCCCGCCAGGTGCGGGGTGGCGACGCGAGCGTCGCCGATGACCGCCGCGCCATCGACCAACTGCGCGGGCAGCAGGTTCATCGGCGGATTGCCGAGAAAGGCGGCCACTTCGACCGTGGCCGGTTGCCCATAGACCTCCTCAGGCGTGCCGATCTGCACGATGCGCCCGTCCATGAAGACAGCGAGCCGATCCGACATCGACATCGCTTCCTCCTGGTCGTGGGTGACGTAGACGGTGGTGACGTCAAGCGCGCGTTGCAGGCGGCGCAGTTCCACCCGCGTTTCCACCCGCAGCTTCGCATCCAGGTTCGACAGCGGTTCGTCGAGCAGGAACAGGGCAGGCTTGCGCACGATCGCCCGCGCCAGCGCGCAGCGCTGCTGCTGACCACCCGACAACTGCCCTGGCCGGCGCAGCAAAAGGTGGTCGATGCGCACCCGTGCGGCAGCCTCCTGCACGGCGACCGCTATCGCCGCGGCCGGCATGCGGATCATCTTGAGCGGAAAGGCGATATTGTCGAACACCGACATATGCGGGTACAGCGCATAGCTCTGGAAAACCATTGCCACGTCACGATCACCGGGCGGAGTCAGGGTGGCGTCAACGTCGTCGAGATAGACATGGCCTGCGGTGGCCGTTTCCAGGCCGGCGATGATGCGCAGTGTCGTGGTCTTGCCGGACCCCGAGGGACCCAACAGCGAAAAGAACTCGCCGGGGCGAATCTCGAGATCGACCTCGCGCAACACATTGGTCTGGCCGAACGACTTGCCCACTGCGGCCAGTTTGACCGCGCCTCTCTTGCTCATCTGCGTCCCGCTCCCTTTACCGCGCCGGCGGACAGGCCGCTGACGATATGCTTCTGCGCGAGTATGCCCAGCACGATCACCGGCAGCATGGCAACCAGGGCAGCGGCCGAAAGCTGCGCCCACTGGGTCTGCTCGGTATTGATGTAGTTGTACATCGCGACGGTCACCGGCTTGACGGTGGCGCCGCCCAGTACCACGGCGAACAGGAATTCGTTCCACGCATTGAGAAACACGAAGGTGACGGTGACGGCAATCGCGCCGCGCGCCTGCGGCAGCACCACATGCCAGAACGCCTGCCAGCGGCTGGCGCGGTCGAGCAGAGCTGCTTCCTCCATTTCGCGCGGTATGTCCTCGAAATACGACACCAGCAGCCAGATCGCGAACGGCAGCGAGAACGTCAGGTAGATGACGATCAAGCCCTGGTAACTGTCCATCCAGCCGATCCGGTTGAGGATCAGGAAGTACGGGATGATCAAACCTATGGGCGGTACCAGTTGCGTGGCAAGTACATAAAAGCCGACCGGTTTCTTGCCGGGCAGCCGCAGGCGCGCGAAGGCATAGGCCGCCGGCACCGCGATGATGATGGTAAGTAAGGTCGTGCCGATCGAGACGATCAGGCTGGAAGTGAGGTTTGGCACGATGTTGGTCGGGCCGGTTAACACCGTCACGAAACTCTTCAGCGTCGGCTCGAACAGCAGGCTGGGCGGATAGGCCAGGACTTCCTTTTCGTTCTTCAACGAGGTCAATACCGCCAGCAGGACAGGGATCGCCCAGACGGCCAGAAGCAGGGCGGCGGCCAGCATCAGCGCGGCGCCGCGTACAGCGTTTTGCGCGGACCCCGGCCTCATGCTGCGCGCCTGACGCGAAACAGCAGTGCGGCGACCACCATCGTCAGCGCCAGCAGCACCACGGCCGCGGCAGCGCCATAGCCAAGCGAGAGTTCGGCGAACGAGACCCGATAGGCGTACAAATTGATGATCTCGGTCACCGTACCAGGCCCGCCGCCGGTGGCGGCATATATCGCGGCGAACGCCGACAAGGCGACCGTCATGCGCAGGATCACCACCACAATGATGGCCGAGCGGATCAGGGGCAAGGTGATGTGGCGGAAACGCCGCCAGGCGTTCGCGCGGTCGATGCGCGCGGCTTCGAACAAGTCGGCGGGCAGCGCGGCGATGGCGGCCAGCATGTACAGGAACACAAA
>JAYVWK010000135.1:0-3141 GCA_043786185.1 Burkholderiales bacterium | reverse complement strand
TCGTCGCCGATCAGCACTTCAGCGGGCAGGCCGCCGAGCTTGTTGCCGTTAAGTTTGACGGCCAGCATGAAGGCGTCGCGGATGTCGCTGCCGATCGCGCCATTGGGGCCGGACAGGGTGCTGATGAACCCGACCTTGACGCGGTCGGCCGCCTGCAAGGGCGCAGTCGAGGTGATGGCCGCAGCGGCGAGAGTGGCGATCGCCAATAAATTCTTTTTCAAGTCAATTCTCCAAAAAGTAGGGCGCACATTCGCACCAAGCTTCTTCGCACGAACCATGCCGACCGGAAAAGCCTGCGCTAGCGCCAAGCCGATCGACCAGAAAATTACTTCAGGTCTAAAGTAATTGTAAGTCAATAAGGGTTTACAGCGGTACCGCCAGCATCGTGTCGATGCCGAAAGAATCGACCACCACCGCCATGCGCTGGATCAGCAATTTGTGGTTCACGTCGGCCAACCGTGCCTCGTAGCGCGCCACCATGTAGAGCGAAGAAACCCCTTCCGGATCTGACTGGTAAACCACCAGGCCGGCACGCACGGACAAGGCGTTCGCCTCGCCGCCGGGCGCAGCCGACACGCGCACATTGCCGACCTGGCGCAACAGATGATTGTGCCGGTAGGTGAGCACTCCCTTGACCAGCATCGCCACGCGGTCACACACCATACCGTGGGAATAGCAGCCCATGATCGGCGCCGGCAAGCCAAGATCGCGGTTTTCGCGCGACAGCACTTCGTAGGTGCAAGTGTCGGTGTCGAACAAGGCAACCCAATCGTCGAAGCGCTCTTCGTCGAGACAGGCCGCATATTCGAACATGAAGGCCTGCACCCGCGCTTGCAGATGCCAATCACTCATGGCGCGGCTCCGGCGTCGGCGGGCACGGGCAATTCCATGATGCGGTGATAAAACGACCAGAAACCGCGGATCGAAATCTCCTGCGACAGATAGTCGGTATCGACAATCGGCCCGACACCGCCCATTTCCAGCACCTCGTGGCCACCGGGTCGGCGATGGCGAATGCCTTCCTGCACCAGGCGCAGCGCTTCACCATCTTCCAGCGAGATGTAACCGGCGGGGCCGATGAAATTGACGGTGAGCAGCTTGTCATGTATCTGCTCTTGTGTATCCGATTCGAAGCCCAGGTAGGTGATGTGCAATTCAACCAGGTCCGGCCCCTTGGGCCGCAGATGGCGGATCGCGTAGGTATTGTCCACCTGTGCCACCACCAGCGTGGGAAACATCGAAAGAATGGTGGTCTTGTAGTTGTCGCCCAGGTCCAGCGGCACGCGGGTCAACGCCGGGTCGGCCATCTTCAGATCGGGATTGAACTTGCCGGTGCCGGCATAGGCCTCGGCCACGATTTTCTGGCTGGCGGCGTCCTGTTCAGTGATGATCGAATGGTTCCAGGTGTTTTTCAGGTCGCGGTCAAGCTTGATGCCGCCACGCATGGTCGGCTGCTGCAGGCCGAACGACACCTGGAACTGGTGCAACAGCGAGCCGTGATAGGGATCGCGCACGTTTTCGTTGTACAGCTTCCAGTTGCCGGGAATGCGCTGGCGCAGGTAGCCCAGCACTTTCGGTTTGCGCTGCACCAGCAGGCGCTCGATCTGCGCGATCGAATGCGGCCCCAGAAACTCGTCAAGCGGCGGTGTCGCGTCGCTGAAGGTACCGAACACCAGTCCACCGAGACTGGCCACGCGCATCCGGTTGAGCCCGTGATCTTTTTTCTCGAAGCCCGGCGGCATGCCGCCCTTGCCGCCCACGCCGCGCTGGAAGGTCACGCCCTGCAGATCGCCTTCGAGGGTGTAGGTCCACAGGTGATAGGGGCAGGTCAGCTGCGGGGCGTTGCCGCGCACCTCCGAGGTCAGCCTGGCACCGCGATGCGCGCAGGAGTTTTCGAAGGCATGCACCGCGCCCGCATTGTTGCGGGCCGCGATGACATGCGTTTCACCAACCCATGTGGTGATGAAGTCCCCGGCCCTGGGCAACTCGATTTCCATGCACAGATAGTTCCACACCGGCCCGCGGAAAATGCGCTGGTTCTCGCGGCGGTAGATGTCGTCATCAGTGAACACCGAGTAAGGCACGCGGGAAAAGTCGCTGCGTGGCCACGCGTCATCGGTATTTTCCGGGCCCTGGTTGCTCATGCGATTCCTGTCAGCGAAAAAATCGGTCGTACCGATGCGGCCTCAGTCCACCTTCGCGCCGGAAACCTTGACCACCTGCTGCCACTTTTTGGTCTCGGCCGCGATGAATTGCGCCAGTTGGTCCGGCGTGCCGCCGACCGGTTCCGCACCCAGGCCCTTGAAGCGCTCGATCACCTCGGGTCGCTTCAAAATGCGGTCAACCTCGGCCGACATGCGGTTGATGACGGCCGTCGGCGTGCCGGCCGGCGCCACCAGCACGAACCAGGACTCCGCCGCGTAGCCCGGCAGCACCGAGGCGATGGTCGGCACCTCGGGCAACTGTGCATTGCGCTGTTCGCTGGTGACACCCAGCGCGATCAGCTTGCCGGAACGAATGTGCGGAATGGCCGAGGGCAGGTTGTCGATCGCCATCTCCAACTGCCCGGCGATCAGGTCGAGCAACATCGGTCCGCTACCGCGGTAGGGGATGTGGGTGACAAAGATGCCGGCGCGGCTCTTGAAAAGCTCGGTCGACAAATGCCCGGTCGAGCCGTTGCCCGGCGTGCCGTAGGACATGCCGCCCGGCTGTGCCTTGGCCTTCCTGACCAACTCGGCGATGGTTTTCACGCCAACCCCCGGATGGACCATCAGCACATTGGGCACGCGCACCACGAACGACACCGGCAGCAGGTCCTTGGCCGTGTCGTAGGGCATTTTCAGGTAGAGGAACTGATTGATCGCCTGCGTGCCGGGCGTGCCCATGAGAAACGTGTAGCCATCCGGCGCTGCCCTCGCCACTTCGGTGGCACCGATATTGCCGCCGGCACCGGCGCGGTTCTCGACCACAAAGGGCTGTTTGAGCAACAGCGTGAGTTGCTCGGCCACCAGGCGCGCGGTGATGTCGGTGGTGCCGCCAGCGGCGAATGGCACGACGATACGCACCGGTTTGGCCGGCCATTCCTGTGCTGCCGCGAGCGGCGCCGCAAGAATAGCGATTGCGGAAAACAAGGCCTTGATC
>JAYVWK010000134.1:0-3047 GCA_043786185.1 Burkholderiales bacterium | reverse complement strand
TCGCGGCGCTCTGCGCGCTCCAGCGTTTCACTGACCTTGGCCGCCTGGCGGCGCGCGTTTTCAGCGCGCTGCGCGGCGCGCGCCGTTTCCTCGGCGGGGGCGCGTGCGCGCGCGTTGGACCGCGCCTGCGCCTGTTTTTCGGCTTCGCGCGCACGCACCGCACGCTCCGCGGCGCCGGCCTCGAATTGCCGCGCCCCGCGTTCGACCTCTAGACGCCGCGCCTCGCGCTGGGCCTCAATGCGCGCCGCATCAGCCTCGCGTACGCTGGCGCCACTGGCGTCGGCCGCACGCTTTTCGGCGCGCCGCCGATCGATCGCGGCAGCCTGCGCACTGCGCTTGAACTGGCGCGCCTCGAGTTCGACTTCGCGAATGCGCTGGGTGGCGCGGTAATTCGCGGCGCGTGCATCGGACAGACAGAATTCGGCGAGAAACTTCTCGTAGCACACGGCACGCGCCGCGTCATAGCGCCGCTCCTGCAGCGGCTGCAACCGCCAAGTTTCTGCCAAGGCGGCATCAGCCTGGGCCTCCGACATGATGTTGCCGGGCGGGTAGCGCCTGAGCGCCTCTTCCGCCGGCGATACCTCCAGCCCGGCGGCCGTCCGCGCTTCCGGCAGGTCAGCCTGCGACGGCAGCGCCTGCGCCGCCGCAAGCCGCGGCAGCAAGATGCCGCATACGGCAAAAACCAGCAGGGCACCCAAGCGGGTGCCCTGCGGCGCGATCGTTGATGCCTGAATCAATTATTACTTGGCGGGCGCCTTGGCCACACGGCATCCCAGCGAACTGCCCTTGGGCGTGACGAAATACTCGGTGCCCGCCGCACACGCAAGCGCTTTCTCCGGCTTGGTGGCACCCTTCTTGGCAGCGCAGGTGAAGGCGCCGGTTTTCTTGTTGACCGATTTGCTGTTGAGCAAAAATCCGTCCGGACAGGTCGGTGTGGCTGCCGCAGCGCCAGCGCCAGGTGCCGCCGGTGCCGCCGCGGCCGCAGGCTTGGGCGCCTCGGCAACGACTACCTGGGCTTTCGCTTCGCCGTTGCAACCAAAGGTCGAGCCTTCGCGCCCACCCTTGGCGATCACAGTATAGGTGCCGGGCTTGTTGAATGTCTTGGAGAAGCTACGCGGGAAATCGTCCTTGCCCTTGGTCATCTTGGTGACGTCGACATCGCCGTTGCCATATTCGACGCGCAGGCCGCAGATGCCTTCGTCAGTGCCCGATACGGTGACCTTGACCGCCGCACCAACCTGCGTGCTGGCCGGATCGATCTTGACACCGTTTATGTCGCCGGCAAGCGCAGACCCGCCCATGCATAACGCCGCCAGCCCCATCACCGCATTTTTCCTGAAGTTCATGTTGTTCCCCTGATGATTTTGACTCGTGGTTGATAGCAACGCATTGCGCACGCGCGCAACACGCCGATTGTAACGAATGCTTAACGGGCATCCGGCGCCACCGGTTGACCTTGCGATCTTGCGATCTTGCGATCTTATAGCGCAGGTAGTCAGGCCGCCTACCCTTCGCTCCACACGGGGGAGCCCTTCGATTCGCGCGCAATGCCCGCCAGCAGGCGCTGGTGCGCGGCGCTTTCGTGCGCCGCGGCGCGCTTAACGAAAGTGACGAGCGGCACGCTCTCTTCCGCGCTCATGCCGCCGGCGCCGCCGCTCTCGCCCAAGTCGATGCCCAGCGCATCCTGGCCGCGCGTCATCGCCAGATACACCTCGGCTAACAACTGGCCATCGAGCAAGGCGCCATGCAGCGTGCGATGGGCGTTGGAAACAGCGTAGCGCTCGCACAACGCGTCGAGGTTGTTGCGCCGCCCCGGATGGTGTTCTTTGGCCATTGCCAGTGAATCGGTCACCAAGCCGACCAGCTCGCGGAAGCGCGGCTGGCCCACCTGCGCCAGTTCGGCATCGAGGAACGCGATATCGAATGGGGCGTTGTGGATGATGATCTCGGCGCCGCGCACGTACTCCACGAACTCAGGTGCGATGTCGGCGAAGCGCGGCTTGTCGGCCAGAAATTCAGTGGTCAGGCCGTGTATTTCCAGCGCGGCGTCGTCGCTGTCGCGCCCCGCGTTCAGGTAGCGATGAAAGTTGTGGTCGGTCAAGCGGCGGTTGAACAATTCGACGCAACCGATTTCGACAATGCGATGCCCGCGCGCGGGGTCAAGGCCGGTGGTTTCGGTGTCAAGCACGATCTGGCGCATGTGCAAGGGTGATCCGTGGTTCTGAGCCGTCGCTGTGGTCTTTACTCGGGTCGAGCAGTACGGCCCGCAGCGGGACCGGCGGCAACATAGCACAAGCGGCCAGCGACCGGCGCTTGGCACCGGTGGCGAGTCTGGCGTCGCCCATCGGGCAGGGGCAGCCGCGGCAGCACGCCGGGCGCCGCGGCCGGCAACTCACGCCGGGCGCCGCGGCCGGCAACTCACAGCGGGCGCCGCGGCCGGCAACTCAGGCCGGCGCTAAGCGCTTGACCGGTTCCTCGCGGATCGGCAAGTGGATCAGTGCCGCGAAAACACCGAAGCCGGCGGTGATCAGCCAGGCGATGGTGTAACTGCCGGTGCGGTCGAACAGGAAGCCGCCCATCCACGCGCCCAGAAAGGCGCCGACCTGGTGCGAGAGGAACACCACACCGGCCAGCATCGACAGGTAGTTGACGCCGAAAATGTGCGCCACTAAGCCATTGGTCAAAGGCACGGTGGCCAGCCACAGGCTGCCGATGACCAGCGCGAACACATAGACCGAGGCCGTCGAAAGCGGCACCAGCAGGAACACCACGATCACGATGGCGCGCAGCAGGTAAATCACCGACAGCAGATAGCGTCGCTGCCAACGCGCACCCTGCATGCCCCACCAGTAGGTGCCGAAGATGTTGCCGATGGCGATCAAGGCCAGAGCGATCACGCCTGTGTTGCCGCGCATGCCGGCATCACGCAAATAAGCCGGCAGGTGCACGCCGATAAATACAACCTGGATGCCACAGACAAAAAAGCCCAGGCACAAAAGGATGAAGCCGCGCTCGCCACAGGCCTCGCGGATCGCCGCGCCGGCCGA